>JAEZBX010000013.1 GCA_023412765.1 Bacteroidota bacterium | reverse complement strand
TGTTGTGAGAGAGCCAACCGTTGCCACAGCCAAGTTCGAGAATTCGTTTTGCCTCAACTTTTCTTAAATCTTGAATTAACCGATTAAGGGATGCCTTGCGCATGTCCCATTCTTTCTTGTTCGGGTGCGAATCGTTAACGTCTGGCAGCTTCTTAATTACATCATCTGTAAGAATTCTATTTTCACGATTCCGCAATTCAACGTATGCTTTTTCAAAAGGATCATTTCTTCCAAAATTCTTTTGATAGAAAATATTCCTGCAATTTTCCAGGAAGGGGTTTGCACTAAGTTGATCTCTTAATGACATCAATTGAAATACTTAATCAACAGAATTTAATATATCCCATTCAACTATGCTTAGAGATGAATCCAAGGCATACGATCTCAAGAAACTCCGGAAAAATCAATTACAAACTTTGAAAAACAAAACTCGAACCGACGCCAATTCAGTTACCTTTATACTGAATCCTCGACCACCACATCCCCGCTTTTGCGGCCAGACTTTTGGCCTTTAGCTTGCCCGCCGCATAGTGATGACGATCGAGTGTTGCCTTAAAATAGTTAACCTCGCTGATCACACGCTTTACCGCATAATCATAATATTTCCTCGAATAAGTCCTCTTAAAATCTACTTGTCTGTCTGTGCTGGTAGACCAATCAAGGCCGGTCGTTTGTATCGCCTCAATCTCCTGGTAAAGCTCGGTGCCTTTTATCGGATAGGCTACTGTTATGGTAAAATGATCGGGATTAGATTCTTTAAGGTGGTGAATGGTCTCTTCGATGTCTTCTTCCGTTTCGCCGGGATACCCCAACATGATGAAAGTCCCGGCTTCGATTCCATGCTTACGCGTCAGCTTGATCATGTCTCGCACTTGATTTACATCCACACGCCGATCCATTAGATCAATTATTTTTTGCGAACCGCTTTCCGCTCCGATCCAAACCCGAAAACACCCGGTCTCCTTCAGTAAGGCAATTACCTCCTCATTAAGGCGATCAGCGCGGGTAATACATTCGTAAGGAATTACTAATCCAACTTTTTTAAGCTCGTCACGAAATGCGGTCAGCCACCGGTGACTGATCGTAAAAACATCATCGACAAACCACAATGAGTCAGGATTATAAGCTTCCTTGAGCTGCTGAAGTTCCTCAACAACTTTCTCAGCACTTCTGCGACGGTAACTCAATCCATATACGGCACGACTACACCACTTGCATGTATATGGACATCCTCTCATTGTACTTACAGAAAGTGCGTTCTTTCGATGATGCTTTTTCCACAAATCGAGGTATTGCCGCAGGTTGATCTTCTTTCTATTGGGAATGGAGAGTTCGTTCAGGTCTTTTATTTTTTGGCGTTCCGCAGTTTGAACGAATTTGCCTTGCTTCAGAAAAGCAATGCCAGGAATATCGCTGGCGGATTCAAGGGCGGTCCCAGGCGATTTACCCATTTCTAACAGAGGTTCCATGATAAGGCTTCGCACCAGTTCGCTCATGGTTTCCTCTCCCTCACCAATCACAATATAGTCCGCACCATAACGCAAAAAGTTTTCTGCACTATACCTGACTTCCGGTCCACCCAGAATAATTATAGTTTCGGGAAGATGTTCCTTAAGAAAACGAATTGTTTCGAGAACATTAAGCTTCGTCATCAGGTTGACATAGATGCCGATAACCCTTGGCCTATGCGTAAGGAGATAAGTCCGGAATGCTGTTTTTGAAGAAAATGTTGTATCGAATACTTCATTATCAATGCCCTGATCTTCGAGATAACCGGAGATGTAAAGGATACCTAATGGTGGATATGGACGCATAATCTTCTGCTCCTTTTCGTCGTCTTCCAAAAAGTAACAATGCGTTAGGAGGATATCCATTACAACGTAGTACGAGAAGTTATTTTCCCGGTTTCAACTTCAAATCGATAAGATAATGGTCAGACATTCCCGAGAGCGACGACCATTTACCAAACCTTTTCTCAAGTCTGTTCAGCCTAACTAATAGCTTTCGGCGTTTAGAAAAATAGGTTTGGAGAAACGAAGGGGGTAACGCTATGCCTACTGGCTTTATCTCAATAAGGTTGAACTTCCGGGCCCACGCCCTCACTTGCGATGGCCTGAAGTACCAGGTTTTTACAACTGTGCCTTGAAGATTAGCGTCTACGCTCTGGCTTGTCCATCGTCGGAATGCATTCCTGAACTGAAATTTCAAAAGGAAATAAATAGATTCCCACAGGCAGAACTTCGGCATTATAATGGCAACAAATCGGCCACCAGGTGCAAGAATCGCAGGTAGTTTGTCAAGTAGTTTTTTCAAAGACTGAGGATTAATACAATTTAATCCACCAAAATTGGAAAAAACCAAATCGAATTTCTTCTCAAAGAGTGAATCATCGAAACTATCAAGATCCAGGTAGTGCGAGCTTATTTTATTCTGCATCGAAAATTGCTGAACCTTTTCCTGAGTCACTTTCAACATTTCTTCCGACACATCAGTGGCAACAATGTTGAAACCCTTTTCACTAAACAAAACTGCATCCTCGCCCGTGCCGCAATTCAGCTCAAGGATATCGAGGCCTTTAAGCTCCACCATTATTTTTTCCAGGTAATTCCAGACTTGCTTTCTCTGGAGTTGGCCAATCGGTGTTCGTGTAAATGACGAATCGTATGAGGAGGCAATATGATCAAAAGGTACGCCCATTATCACTTCTTTATTTCTTCCCACGCACCTCACATCAAAGGTTGACAGCAGGACTTACTGACTTTAACTTCTTTAACTTCAACCGTCGCGTGAATGTTGTAGGAATATAGTAAAATGTTGCGAGACCTGTTCTCAATTCCTGATAAGTAAACCTGAAAGGATTGAGGAGGAGTTTCTTAAGGCTTAAATAGCCTTTTTCTTTGCGATAAACGGCATGTACGTATCGGTGCAATTCCCTATAATATCGACTGCTGAACGTGCTTTCAAACATTACCATCAGTTCATCCGAATCGGTCCAATTCTGCTTTTCCCGGAGCTGATCCTTCACTTTTTCATAAAACTTTGTACCCGGCAAGGGGTATGAAACCGAAATTCCAACTTCATCGGGCATTAGCGTGCGTACCATGTCGATCGTCGCGTTAATATCATCTTCGGTCTCACCCAGGTAGCCGAATTGGAGAAAGAATGCGACCCTTATGCCTTTTTGTTTCATTAGGCGGGTTGCGGTGTGGATCTCTTCCAACTTCGTTCCTTTGTCCATGGCATCCAGAATCTTTTGCGATCCCGACTCGGCACCCACCCAAATGGTATCCACACCTGATTCTGCAAGCGCATCGAGGGTATCTTCCTGAAGCAAAAGATCGACTCTGGATTGAATCTTGAACCTTATCTTGAGTTTCCTGGCCGCCAGCAGGTTCCGGAATTCCTGAACCCATCCTGGTTTTAAGCCGAAAATGTCATCACACATCCAAAAGTAATCGGGCTGATAATTTTCCAGGAGAAAAGCAATCTCATCGACCACGTGAGCGGGGGAGCGGGAAGTATAGCGATTCCCATATATCGGTTTAGCGCACCAATTGCATTTAAATGGGCAACCCCGTGTAGTTGCAACATTCAGCGAAAAGTATCCGTGGTGGTCCATCCAAATCGTTCGATATGATTGGATGTCCACTAAATCCCAGGCTGGCAAGGGAAGAACGTCGAGATCGCGGATCACAGGCCGTGCTGCCGTAATTTTGATTTCGCCGTTACGCTTGAAAGCCAAGCCCGGAATAAGCGAAGAATCTTCATTATTGTTTAATGCATTAAGCAGTTCTTTCAATGTTTCTTCACCTTCTCCCCGAACTACATAATCAACTTCGTGTTGGAAATATTTTTCATAGTGGTCCGCTGCATCAGAGCTGGAAACAATGACCGTACAACCGTACGCCTTGCTTAATTGTGCCATACGAAACGCAGCTTCCCGCATATTGGTAAGACACATTTTGCTGAGGTAATTGAATCCGTCGTCGTAAATCACCAGATATTTTGGTCTCCTCTCTTCAAGAACGGGTACAATTTCCATCGAATCATTCCGCAAATTTGTATCGAACAGGGCAACATCATATCCCTGTTGTCGGATAACCGAAGCAGCCAGAATAGTCGCCAGCGGCGGATAGGGTTGCTTAAATCGCCACTGCTTTTCATCGAACTTATAGAAATATGAATGTGTGAAAAGGACACTCATACGCCACTAGCCGATTGTTTATGAAAATTTCCAATACGGATTAAATGCCTGGAGTTTTCGTCGGCGGTATACTCAGACAGGCCAAACGCTTTTAGCTTTTCCTCATACCTTTCCATAATCACGCGTTGAAAATTCGATGGATGATTTTTCGAAGCATAGGATCTCGATTTGAATGCGATATCAAAGTCTTCCTTTGAATAACTGTTTCCGTAATGCCTCTTCCATCGAGCCAGAGTGATCTTATGACAGAATCGTTCAAATGATTCTCCCAACAAGTTAAAGGTACTTTCCATAGCCCGCTTGAACCACGATGTCGAAGTTGTAGGTACTTCTGAAATGGGGCGTAGTTTAAAATTCGGAAAGAAGTTTTTTAACCAGCGATTTGCTTCATGAAGATTCACATATTGTTGCAATCCATAGAGTGGAAGAACGGTAGCCAGTTCCGTCGCTGTAAACAAATTCTTCTCCTCGATACCGAGATGATTTTCGTCGACAAAATAATTAACACAAAAATACTTGTGTGAATTCATCAGGAATAGCCTCTTGTACAACACGAGCAACGTGCGGGCAATCCACAACCGATTGGGTACTGTAACGATGAAAAAATCAATATCAGATGTTTCATCCATGTATCCTTTCGACAAAGATCCCGATGCCATGACTCCCCGCACAAAGGGAAATTTTGAAATAAGTGCTGCTTTCTTCCTGGCGATGTTCAGAAATTTCTTAGCCATGTTGTTGCCTTTTTTGCGGCGTTCAATCAATGCATGGTCAGAGTTCACACTAAACAGATTTCCAAACTGGAAAATGGAACCACTTTCTTTAAGCACTAATAGTGACGAATTGATAGACGAACGATCAGTTATTTTCGCCCCGAGGAAAAGATGTATCTCATCTGCGGTTAAAGGATATCCGAAAATATCGTAGTAAAGTAGTGTGCGGAGAATTGCGTCCTGCAAAGGTGTCAGAAAATTTTCGAACGCAAGCTTCTTCATATCATGTCGTTTCCGCGAACTGCTGCATTGTGCGCTCATTAAAAAATTCACGTTCTGCATCCTTAGTCCACCCCCACTTGTTAAAATAGCGGATTGCACTATTGATATTGCACCAGGTCAACCAAAGGTCACTGTAGGACCCCCGTTGGTAGTGATGGTAAATGGTCACCTCAGGATAATAAACTGTGCGGTAATGCTTATGTATTCTTCTCGACAAATCAACATCTTCAGTATAAAGAAAGAATTGCTCATCGAACAAACCGACTTTTCGCAATGCGTCAGTCCTGAGAAACATAAAACATCCGGAAAGGAATGGCACATTCATTATCTTATCATATCCTGACCACCGTAGCTCGTACCTATAATTTTCTTTTTCGAGTGATGACTTAATAAAATTGAGAAAACGTCTTTGGATCAACGTTCGTGGTGTGGGGAGCAACTTACATAGTGGCTGGAGACGACCATCGGGATATAAAACCTTTGGCATTATTTGTCCAATATCCGGATGTTGATCCATAAAACCGTGAAGTGTCCTTAACACACACTCGTCGAAATAGACATCGGGATTTAGAATAATATGATAACGCGTCTCATTCAGTATTTCGCGAAGCACCATATTGTGTCCGGCGCCAAACCCAATATTTCTATTATTGAATCTATAAACAATCCGCGGATCATTCACTACTGCCTTTAGCTCATCGGTTGGCGAATTATCTATTATGTAAAGTGTGGAATGATGTGTGCAGTTAAGAAAGCTATTAATAGCCGTTGACAACATTTGAGCTGAGTTTTTATACACAACGATAGAAGCACTCAGGTCTTTCATATCAAATTTGCCTATTTTTTTCAGTGTGGATAAACACACACTAAAACAAATTTGAATTTCCGGAAAAAGAGTAGAATTTTATCGAATACTATTGTCACTAAATCCGTGACAGGAACGATATGAAGAAGATAACTACTTTCAAAGACTACGAAGAACGCTACGCGGAAAGCATTAAAAATCCTGAAGCTTTTTGGGATGAAGTTGCTAATGATTTTTTATGGAGGAAAAAGTGGGACAAAGTTCTCCAGTGGGATTTTCGTAAGCCAGAAGTTAAATGGTTCCTTGGAGGAAAGCTGAACATAACTGAAAACTGTATTGACCGCCATTTGCCCGCTCGGGCACATCAGACAGCGATCATTTGGGAACCCAACGAGCCTACCGATGAAGCAGTGAAAATCACATACCAGCAATTGTATGATGAAGTTTGCCGTGTCGCAAATATGCTGAAGGCCAATGGTATCAAGAAAGGTGATCGGGTGTGTATCTACATGCCAATGATCCCTGAGTTGGCATATGCTATCTTAGGTTGTGCTCGCATTGGTGCCGTTCACTCCGTAGTGTTTGCAGGCTTTTCAGCCGGTTCGCTGGTTGATCGCATCAATGACTCAGGATGCAAACTTGTATTGACCGCTGACACCACAATACGAGGGGGCAAAAAGATTGAGCTCAAGAAGATAGTTGATGAAGCCTTAGTGAAATGTCCGTCAGTAGAGCGCGTGATTGTTTTTGCGCGAACCACGGAGCCTCATTCTATGAAAGAAGGGCGCGACGTATGGTGGCATGACGCCATAAAAGGAATGGCACCCCATTCTCCTGCAGAAATCATGGACTCCGAGGATTTGCTATTCATCCTTTATACTTCCGGATCTACCGGTAAGCCGAAAGGAATGGTGCACACCTGCGGTGGATATATGGTGTTCATTACATACACTTTCCAGACTGTCTTTCAGTATCGTGAAGGCCAGATCTATTGGTGTACGGCAGACGTTGGATGGATAACAGGCCACTCTTACATTATTTATGCACCTCTTTGCGCCGGAGCTACAACAGTAATTTTTGAAGGCATTCCTTCCTACCCTGATATGGGAAGATTTTGGCAAGCAATCGAACGACATAAAGTGAATATTTTCTATACTGCGCCGACAGCGATACGGTCTCTTGAAAAAGCACCTTTAAGCTTCGTCGAAAGAAGCGACCTTTCTTCTTTGGAGGTGTTAGGTACAGTAGGTGAACCTATCAACGAAGAAGCCTGGCACTGGTACGACGAAAACATAGGGAAGAAAAAATGCCCTATTGTTGATACGTGGTGGCAGACGGAGACCGCTGGCTTTATGATATCGCCGATTGCCAATGTGACGCCACTGAAACCGGCCCACGCAACGCTTCCCCTACCCGGCGTTCAACCGGCCATTATGGATGAAAATGGAAAAGAGCTGACGGGGAACAATGTCGAAGGCAGACTTACCATCAAATTCCCGTGGCCAGCGATCGCGCGTACAATTTATGGAGATCATCAGCGGTTCAGAGACACGTATTTTTCTACGTTTCCGGGACGTTATTTTACTGGCGATGGATGCAAACGCGACGAGAATGGATACTATAGAATCACGGGTCGCGTTGACGACATTATTATTGTTTCCGGTCACAATCTTGGAACCGCCGAAATTGAAAGCGCGATCGATGAACATTCAGCAGTTTGCGAAACAGCTGTAGTTGGTTTCCCTCATGATATCAAAGGTCAGGGCGTTTATGCTTTTGTGATTTGCTACAATAAACCCGTAGAGGAGGAAAAGCTTCGAAATGAGATCCGTGAAACTGTTTCAAAAATCATTGGACCTATTTGCAAGCCAGATAAGATTCAGTTCGTTAGCGGATTACCAAAAACACGCTCTGGAAAAATAATGCGGCGGATCTTAAGAAAGGTTGCCGAAGGAGACACGTCGAACCTTGGAGATACAACCACGTTGGTCGATCCATCGGTTGTGGAAGAGATTAAGGCAGGAGCACTGTAGAATACTGAATATCGAACAAGGAATATTGAACACCGAATAAGTTCGAGCCTGCCTACCGGACAGGCAAGCGGACAGGCAGGCCACTTTTACATTTTAGGTATTAAAAAAAATCTCGTGCCATATTGGATCTGACTACCGGCAAGCAGGACTTACTCCATAACATCCTAAAAAATTTCGGTTTACTGTATGGAATAAATTGCCTCGCCGCATCTCATAGCTACCACTAAAACCTAAAGCTATGAGAAGGAACTCTACTCTTTCTGTGTTCATGTTTTGCCTTTTTCTTTCGGCCCAGGCGCAGGAAAACGAATTTGAAATCAAGTCAAAGATTGATCACGTAACCGTATTTCTGGAGGGTGCACAAGTAAGCCGACATTCGATTGTGTCGTTGAAGCCCGGTGTTACGCTCTTAAAATTTTCCGGTATTTCACCAGAGATCCAGGAACAAAGTATTCAGGTCGAAGCTCCATCCGCCGTAAGAATTTTGTCCGTTTCTTTCAAGGTCAACTACATGGAAGAGTTGAAAATGCCAGAACGAGTTTCAGAGTTGGAAGAAGAGCGGAGAAAATTATGGGCAAGTCTCTCTCAGGACAAATCATTACAAGAAGTATATCTCGAAGAAGAAGCCATTTTAAAAACGAATAAGTCCATTGGTGGTACGGCACGCGGTGTGTCTATCGAAGAATTAAAAATTGCTATGGACTATTTTCGTCAACGCTTAATGGATATCAGTCAGCAGTTGCTCTTGCTGGACCGGAACATTAAGAAATACAACGAGGGCATCGGAAAAATTGATGCACAGTTGAAGGAACTGAGTTCATTCAAGCCCCAACCATCCGGTGAAATCACCGTAAAAGTTTCAACTAAAGGAGCAACTGCTTCTCCAATTAAAATTCAATACCTGGTGCGCGAGGCTCGTTGGTATCCATCTTATGATATTCGGGCAAAAGATATTCAATCTCCAATCAGCATCACCTATAAGGCTAGTGTATCACAAACTTCTGGCGAAGACTGGAAGAATGTAAAGCTCACAATATCATCGGGTAAACCATCACAGGGAGGCGCGACACCCATTATCAAACCCTGGATACTTGGATTCAACAATGTTGTTGCTTCTACTTCAAATACCATCTCAACGCAAAATCTTCAGCCAATAACTGCACCTTCGAACAATTTTGTAACAGGTCGGATTGTTGACGACTCAAATAACGGTATGCCTGGGGTAAATGTCGTGATCAAAGGAACTACCATAGGAACGGTAAGCGATGCCGCGGGATATTATTCCATACCGCTGACTTCCGATGCACAGACTTTAGTTTTTTCATTCATTGGTTATGCCACCTCGGAGCAACCTATCAGCGGCAGAAGTGTGCTTGATGTTCAGCTCGTTCCTAACGTAACCGAATTGTCGGAGGTGGTGGTAACTGCGTACGGTGTGGAGAGCCGACGCAACATAACAAGTTCGTCGGTGGCAGTTCGTGGGCTTTCGGGACGTATGTCAGGCATAGAGACAGAACCTCGAATGAAAAAAAGCATAATTTCAACGCCGGTGATCCGGCAGACAAATGTCGAATATACTTTGGATGAGCCTTTCAGTGTAAAATCTGATGGTGAAGTTAATACTACTGCAATGGTGGAATATGAACTAGACGCTCTATATGAATACTACTGTGTTCCTAAATTGGATGCGGATGCCTTTCTTACTGCCAAAGTATTGAACTGGGATGCACACAATTTTCTGGCAGGCGAGGCAAATCTCTTTTTCGAAGACAAATACATTGGAAAATCCATTCTGGATACGCGTAACACTTCCGATACGCTAACGCTTTCTCTTGGACGAGATGGAAACGTTGTCGTGACACGCGAAAAAAAGAAAGATTTTACGTCGCGACATGTTATCGGCTCAAATCAAAAAGTACAAATCGGGTATGAAATTACCGTTCGTAACAAGAAAACCCAGCCGTTGGCCATCGTGATTGAGGATCAGGTCCCGGTTGCAAATGATAAGGAAATATCGATTGATAAGATGGAGGACTCAGCAGCGGAATACGATAAGCAGAACGGAATGCTAAAGTGGCGAAAGCAGATAGAGCCGGGAAAAACGGAGACAATTACATTGCAGTATGCGGTCCGTTATCCGAAGTATGCGAGGATAGTCTTGGAGTGATTTAAGAATTGAATATCGAATCCGATAGCTATCGGATCGAACAAGGAACAAAGAATATCGAGTGACGCTCAAGCGACTATTAACTAATAACAATTAACTATTAACTCTTAACTCTCAATTCCTGAATTGCCATCCATGCCATCAGCCCCGGGCCGATAGATAGCGCATCCTCATCGATGTCGAATGTAGGGGTGTGTACGTATGATGTAATACCTTTCGCTGCATTGCTTGTACCAAGCCTGTAAAATGATGCCGGTACCACCTGGGAATAATATGCAAAATCTTCAGCGCCCAACGTAATGTCTATATTCACCACATTATCGCTGCCTACATACTCCTCAGCCGCGCTTCGTATTCTGCGTGTAAGCTCAGGGTTGTTCTCGAGATATGGATATCCTCTTGAAATGTCCACTTCACATCGACCACCCATTCCTTCGGCGATCGACTCTGCCATCTTCTTGATCTTATCCAACGCTGATTCGCGCCATGCTTCGTTCATCGCACGAAAGGTTCCTGCAATGTTAACTTCATTAGGAATGATATTCGTTGCACCATGGCCGATAATATTTCCAAAAGTCAGTACAGTTGGCTGTCGAGGATTGGCATTCCGACTGATGATCTGTTGCAGAGCAATGATGATGTGAGATGCTATAACGATCGGATCAATGGCCAGGTCTGGCGCAGCACCATGTCCTCCTTTCCCTATTACTTTCAGATATATCTCGTCCGCGCTTGCCATATACATCCCTTCGCGAAAGCCAACTTTTCCCGCAGGTAGTAACGGAAACACATGCTGGCCAAGAATCGCAGAGGGACGCGGATTCTCTAGTGCGCCTTCCTTGATCATATAAGAGGCACCTCCAGGATTTTTTTCTTCCCCAGGTTGAAAGAGTAACCGAATGGTGCCTTCAAAATCCTCTTTTACCTCATTTAGAATTCTCGCCGTCATCAAAAGTGATGATGTGTGCACATCATGGCCACAAGCATGCATGACCCCGGTATTCTTCGACTTATATATGACATTGTTTTCTTCCAGGATCGGCAAAGCATCCATATCGGCACGTAACGCAATGGTCTTTTGATCGGGATTCTTACCTTTTATTTCGGCAATAAGTCCTGTGGTTGCTACTGGTCTGCACTCTATTCCAAATGAATTGAGTTGCTCGGCAACAAACCTAACTGTTTGAAATTCCTGATACGAAAGCTCCGGATGCGCGTGCAGGTGCCTCCGAAGAGAAACCGTATGGGTACTGTACGCGGAAGACAGCGATTTGATCTTGTGAAGAAGACTCATGGAAGCGAATCTGGTGGCTACGTTTGGATTGCTAATGTATCGCTACTTTGTCTGGAATTACGATCGCTGTTGGGAAATACTTCTTAACAGCTAAATAATCTTTCTGCGCATCGATCCGCGAAAAATATTTGCCCACTTTTACCCGAAAGCTAGGCTGAGAATATTCTACCTCTGAATTAAGCAGGGGAAGTGACGACGCTAAATTCTTTTTTGCATTCAAAGCATCCTCACGTTTTAATCCAGCATAAATCTGTATAGTAAAACCATTAATAAATTCTTTGGAGGTATTATATCTATCGATGCTATCTAAAACTGTGTCTAGCTTTTTATTAACAGCATATTTCGGCTCCACGTATTGCGTTTGTTTCACGCCATCAGGTGCCTTGGTTGTTGTCGTGCTATTTTCTGTTACCTGCGGTTTTGGCCTCCAGACAGACAGATCTTCAGAATACCCTGACCCAGCGGTCGACACCGTGGTATTTCGCGGGCTCGCACAACTCCCTAGCCATACGACCAACAAGAGACATTGAAAAACACGGATCCTGCTCATGCTAATTGATTATGATGCACTTATTATTCAAAATATCCTCCTCAACTTTCTTATACTTTACATCGCGCAACACTTTGCCATCAGGATACTGTACACTAACTCTGTCGTTTCTGCCTGCGACCTTTTCAGATTTAGCTGGCATTACTTTTTCCTGAGGTGGTCTGGATGTTTGTGCTGGTGCAGACCTTTCTCCACCGCTTAACAAAGAACGCGATTCTTCCTTTTGCTCGTTCAACCGAACGCGGCTTCTGTGCGCCCGCGCTTCCTGAACTTGCTCCGGTTGTTGAACAGGTATGTCGGCCTTCATTAAGAATGAAATGGTCTCTTCGTTTACTTTAGCAACAAACCGCTTGAATAACTCAAACCCTTCAAACTTATAAATCAGCAGCGGGTCTTTTTGCTCATACACTGCGTTTTGAACGGATTGTTTCAGATCATCCATTTCACGCAGGTGTTCCTTCCATAGTTGATCAATGATGGCAAGCGCGATCATCTTCTCCATCGACTTTATCAACTCAGCATTATTCGAATTCACTGCTTTGGCAAGATTTGCAGCGACACCAATCTGCTTTTGGCCATCTGTGAATGGAACCAGAATATTTTCCACAGTTGAGCCACGTGTCTTAAAGATTTCCTTCACTATCGGTAATGCTTTCTCAGCTACCATTTTGTTCTTCTGGTGATAGTGATCGAGTGCTTTATTATATAGGTCGTCAACAAGCTTCTGCTGATCCTGGCTATCGAAGGTATCCTTGGTAATTTCATAATCCAGTCCCAACGTACTTAATGCATTCAAACGCAGACTTTCATAGTCGCTGGCGTTCTTTGCATTGATCACCATATCTTCGCAGGTATCGTACAACATTGTTAAGATATCCAGTTCGAGTCTTTCCCCGAACAACGCATTCCTCCTTCGTTTGTAGATAACCTCACGTTGAGAATTCATAACGTTGTCATACTCCAAAAGGCGTTTGCGTATTCCAAAGTTGTTCTCCTCAACCTTTTTTTGAGCTCTTTCGATAGAGTTTGTAACCATCGAGTGCTGAATCACTTCACCTTCCTTCAATCCCAACTTATCCATGATGCGCGCAATGCGCTCAGGCATGAACAGGCGCATAAGGTTATCCTCAAGCGACACATAGAAATGAGACGTACCTGGATCTCCCTGGCGCCCGGAACGACCGCGAAGCTGACGATCGACGCGGCGGGACTCGTGTCTTTCTGTGCCTATGATCGCTAACCCTCCGGCTGCACGCGATTCGGGCGTAAGCTTGATATCAGTTCCGCGACCTGCCATGTTCGTCGCAATGGTTACAGTTCCCGGTTTACCAGCTTCAGCAACAACTTCCGCTTCGCGCTGGTGTTGCTTGGCATTCAAGACCTGGTGCTTGATTTTACGGATTTGCAACATCCGGCTCACCAATTCAGAAATTTCTACCGACGTCGTACCTACCAGTACTGGTCTGCCAGCCTGAGTTAGCTTTACAATTTCCTCAATGACGGCGTTGAATTTTTCACGCATGGTCTTGTACACAAGATCATCGTAGTCTTTTCTGATCGTCGGTTTGTTCGTTGGGATTGTGACAACATCCAACTTGTAAATATCCCAGAATTCGCCCGCTTCTGTTTCAGCTGTACCCGTCATCCCTGCGAGTTTATGGTACATCCTGAAATAGTTTTGAAGAGTGATCGTTGCGT
>JAEZBX010000333.1 GCA_023412765.1 Bacteroidota bacterium | reverse complement strand
CTGCGCTTTTGGATTTGCAACTGAATTTTAGCCCTGCCTCCGCCGAGCTTCGGCAGGCGCAGCGCACATCCCCCACCAGGCCAAAGCTAAAATTAGGTTGCAATCCAAAAGCTGGAAGAATGGTCGTGCTACTCCTCAAGCCATACAGTTCTCTTAACTTGACAAAGTAGTACTAGTTATTGTGAAGTGGCTTTGCGCTCGATCAAATATCGTAGCAATGCGCCTTATACCCTATACCCTATACCTCACCTTACTCCTTATTCCCTATTCCTCTTCTTGATCCACAAAAAGTGACTAATCTTTTATCACCAGCACAGGAACTTCCAACTGACTGGTGAAAGGATTTGCAAGGCGACGACGAAAAAGCTTATCAAATATGCTTTTGTTATATCTGACTGTGCATAGAAGATCTACGTCATTGATCTTGACATAATTTTTTAGATCAGCAATCCCTTCATTGTTTTCGGGGGTCAACAACTTTGCATTGACCCCATATGTCTTGTTTAGATTTTGGATCCAGTTCAATGCTTCCTGTGCGTTAGAAAAGTAGCCCGACTTAATGTTTAATATCGAGAGTTCGTGAGAGACTTTTTTTATTATTTCGAAAAATGGCGCCAGTTTTTCCTGCTTTTTTGGATCCAAATCAGAGGCAAGTACTGCGCGGTTTGGAACTTTGGGATTATGAGACTGCGGTACAACTAACACCGGGAGGTTAGTACTTTTTGTCACATATTTCAAAAGGCTTTGACCATTTGGGTTGGAAGAATCTCGTCCCATTACAATTACGTCGGGTTTCAATGTTGAAATTTGATTTATTAATTGAAGTTGTACATTCCCGATGGCGACTTGTTGTTTCACCAGTATCCCTTTCAGAAATATTATCTCGCTTAGTGAGCTGAGTTTTTCTTTCGCATTCTTAATAAGTCGGTCTATTGCAAAGTTTACAACAACGGGGTTATCAGACTCCGGAAGCTGATCGAGATCAATAATGTGAGAAAGTACAATTTCACCGTTAGAACACCGGGCAAGCATCGTTGCATAGTGCAACGCATTAAAGGAACATGCCGAAAAATCAATAGGCACGAAATACGTAAATGTTTTCATATGATTTCGCTTTTTAGCTTTGGTTGGCGACTCCTGCTTATTTCAGCGGGCTTTCCGTTACTTTTCGATTGCCCATTTGCCTTGATCAACGTTACATCTATATGTTTTCGCTTTGCCTGATCCTGGAAGTCAGAAATTATTTCGAGGACGTCATGATCGACTATAAAAGATTTACTCATATCAATCGTAACCTTAGCTCCTTCAGGTACTTCATTTAAGTCTTTTTTAATTCTACCCTTGTTAAGAAAGACAACTTCTTCAGCAAGTGTCATCTTGAGATTGGGTTTTCCTGAGGAAACTTGTTCTTTCTGAATAAAATGGGAATTCATGTAACTGTTTCGAAGCACAATTATCACAGACACTACAAGGCCAATTCCTATGCCGGTCAGGAGATCAGTTAGGACGATGGCAATAATGGTCGCCAGGAAAGGTAAAAACTGACTCCAGCCGAGTCGGGCCATTTGCCTGAAGACTTCAAGATTAGCCAGCTTATAACCGATCACCAGAAGGATACTGGCGAGTACAGCCAGTGGAACCATGTTGAGCAACGTTGGAATCAGCAGTACGCACAGTAATAAAAACATTCCGTGGAAAATCGTGGATAATTTTGTTTTTGCACCTGAATGTATGTTTGCTGAACTTCTTAGGATGACCTGTGTAACGGGCAATCCGCCGATGAGTCCTGATATTATATTTCCGCTGCCCTGGGCGATTAGCTCCCGGTTCGGATTTGTTGTTCGCTTGTAAGGATCTAGCTTGTCCGTCGCTTCAGTTGATAATAGGGATTCAACGCTAGCCACGATCGCTAAAGTTATAGCGACTGTCCATACCTCTCCTTTGAGCAAAGCGCTAAAGTCAGGTGTTGTAAATTGTCCGATGAAACCAGAGAAACTATCGGACACCGGTACGCTAACAAGATGTTCTGGCTGAAGTGACCATTGGGGAAGATAAACCGACGTAATACCCTGATATAAAATACCGGCAACAACAGCAACAAGAGGTCCTTGCACATATTTCAGCGCCGCATATTTTTTAACAAGGTGGGCGTCCCAAACAAAAAGAATAGCAAGAGAAATAATACTAACAACGATGGCTCCGGGCGTAATTGCGTTAAGCATATGGACCAATTCCGAAAATGTATTTTGACCATCCGCCTGCATAAAAAAGAAATCTCCCTGATAGTCGGCATCGTATCCAAATGCATGCGGTATTTGTTTTAGTATGATGATAATCCCGATTGCTGTTAACATACCCTTAATGACCGACGAAGGAAAATAGTAGCTGATAATTCCGGCTCGGATCAACCCAAGCAATATCTGGATGACACCAGCTATCACCACTGCCATCAGAAAGATTTGAAAAGTTTCAAGCTGTTGAATAGCACTCATGACAATAACGGTAAGGCCAGCGGCAGGTCCGCTTACGCCTAGGGAGGAATTACTTAATGACCCTACCACGATACCGCCGACAATACCGGCGATAATTCCTGAAAAGAGAGGAGCGCCACTTGCTAATGCAATACCCAGACAAAGAGGGACAGCAACAAAAAAAACAACAATACTTGCCGGCAGATCATACCGTACCGACGAAAACATACCGTGTCTTGAATGCAAATTTTCCATACGCAATAGATTTATTTCCACTGCTATTTTCGCATTTGCACATTAGGCTCGAATTAGACCAACATTAGAATTTGATGAGAATCGATAAATGGTGATTTGCTTCCAACCAAATACCCTTTATTGTCGACCGGTTACCACGGGAAGATGTATTGTAACTATCGTCCCCTTGTTTAATTCTGACTGAACGATGAGTTCGCCACCATGAATTTGGATGATTCGAAGACAAAGAGGAATTCCAATGCCCGTTCCTCTGATTTGCCGAACGTTTTCCGCACGGAAGAACGGTTGAGTGATTTTTGGGATATCGTCTGGGTGAATGCCAACACCTTTGTCTTTTACTACTATTGACAATTTTCCATCCGAAACGTCAGCTTCCACAATGACAAGGTCATCGGAAGAAAATTTGCTTGCATTGTCCATTATATTGATCAATGCGGTCTCCAGTAGATTCTTATTACCATATATCGTCGGGCGGTTATCTTTGAAGTGATCTCCAAAGTATACCTGCAATTGATTGTTTGGATTTAGAAGGTCGTGTTTTTTCCGTGAACTATGAATGAGTTCGTCAATATCCAGCAATTCTCTATAAATATTGGCGACATTGTCGGTGACTGATGAGAGCTGAAACAGGTTGTTTATTAAAAGGTTAAGGCGGTCGGCTTCCATCGAGATATTTCTCAATGAGTCTTTATATTCATCCGGTGACCTATCTTTCGTCAGGGCCACCTCGGTTTCACCCAGGATTGCAGTCAAAGGATTTCTGATTTCGTGAGAAGCATTTGCAACGAAAAGTTTTTGCATCTTAAACGCTCCTTCAAGCCGGTCGAGCAATCTGTTAAATGCAATTGCCATTTCACCCAGCTCGTCATCCGGATTATAAACAATAAGCCTCTCATGCAAATTGGTACCGCTGATGCTGTTTGCCTTTTGAATTTTCTTGGAGATAGGAAAGATCAAGGTCCTTGAAATGTAATGGCTAAGCATAGAGGTCACGATAATGCAAACTAATATGCTTATCGTCACTATACTTCGCAGGTTGCTTAACACTTGTATTCCAACCCTGTCAACCGCGGTAATGATTACCGCATAATTTCCATCCTTTAAATAAAAAATTTTGCCGGCACCCTGGATTGTATCGTTGTGAAAGTATCCTTCGCTCTGTGCTGTTATTGTTTCTAGAAATTGCGCGGGGTATTTGTAGCGAGTTTTTTTTTGCCAACCTGGAGCTATATGCTGTACTTCTTCTGTTTCGTTGGGGAGCGTATTGAGGAATTGATCCCTGATCCTTATCGAGTCCGTCGCGGAGAAGGTCGATCGTTCAAGAAAAAATTTTTCAGCTATTTCAACACGGGTTTTTAAACGCTGAAAAAATTCATTTTTTCTGTATTGTGCAGAAAAGAAATATACTGAGATGCCAAAAATAAGGATGGTCAGACCCGACGCAACGCTAAAGAATAGCGTCAGTTTATGCTGTATTCTCACGCGGAGTGTCTTTTATAATGTAGCCCATGCCAACTACCGTTTTGATCAACGGTACTGCAAAGTCATGATCTATTTTCTTTCTGAGATAGTTGATGTAAACATCAACTACGTTCGTTCCCAGGTCATGATTGATGTCCCAAACGTTCTCGAGAATGTATGTTCTCGAGACAACCTGGTTTTTATGCATAAGGAGGTATTCAAGCAACCTAAACTCACGTGCTGTCAGTTCAATTCGTTTTCCGGCCCGACGTACTTCCATCGATTTCGTATCCAGTGTAAGGTCGCCAGCCGCGAGGATTTTATTTACGACTGTTCTCCTGCGCGCTAGTGCTAAAAGACGTGCGAGCAGTTCGCGGAATTTGAAAGGTTTGGTAAGATAATCGTCTGCGCCGGTAGTTAGCCCGTTGACTATGTCATCAGTGGTTCCCAATGCCGTAAGCATTAGGATTGGCGTTTGATCACTGTGTTCTTCCCGAAGTCTTTTACACAACTCTATGCCATTCATCCCGGGCATCACAATATCGAGAATGATAACGTCGTAGGAATCGCTGAGTGCCAATTTTAGTCCAGTAGGGCCATCGAAGGCTTGGGCGACCTGGATGTTATGTTCTTCGAGCCCCTTTCGAATAAAAGAGGCTACTCTTTGTTCATCTTCAATTAAAAGTACTTTCAAGAGAGTATAATGTAGCTCGCTTTCAATTTAGAGAAATCGGACGTAAAAAGTCCGCGAAAATTTGAACAGCGGTATTTTCCCTGCCGATGAACAGATTTCATAATGTGCCATCCTGGCAAGTCCGCAGAAGCTGAAACTAGTAACAGACTGTTTGTTATTTCATTGCCACCGAAAATGTGTTAAGGAAATCCTCATACGCAATGGGAAGTCCTTCGCTTAATCTGGTGTGAACGCGGAATCCCAATCGCTTCAGCCGAGAAGAATCCATTAACTTTCTTGGTGTACCATCGGGCTTAGTTTTGTCAAGTAGGATTTTGCCAGTAAATCCCACAACATCTGCAACGCGGTGGGCCAAGTCTAAAATCGATATTTCTTCACTGCTGCCGACATTGATTATTTCATTCTCTTCGTAGTTATGCATTAGGAAAATGCAAGCTTCACCAAGGTCGTCTGCAAACATAAATTCGCGCAACGGCGTCCCCGTGCCCCAAATCACGACCTCATCGCGATTTTCTTCTTTTGCTTCGTGAAACCTCCGGATGAGTGCCGGCAAAACGTGCGAATTCTCGGAATGATAATTATCACCAATACCATATAGATTTGTTGGCATAGCTGATATAAACCGACGGCCATGTTGTGTGAAGTATGCCTGGCAAAGCTTTATTCCAGCAATTTTTGCAATTGCATAGGCCTCGTTTGTTGGTTCAAGCGGGCCGCTTAGTAAACTTGTTTCTTTTATGGGTTGCTCAGCAAATTTTGGATAAATACATGATGACCCAAGGAACAAAAGTTTTTCGACGTTGTGCCTAAACGAACATTCAATAACATTGTTTTGGATCATAAGGTTATCGTAAAGGAAATCCGCAGGATAATTGTTGTTTGCCAGGATGCCACCAACTTTTGCTGCAGCAAGGAAGACGAATTCCGGTTGGTTTTCCTTGAAAAATTCATTTACTGCGTCACGATTGCGAAGATCTAGTTCAGAAGAGGTAGCGTAACAAACGTTATCATACCCCTGTTCTTGCAACTTTCGATGTATCGCTGAGCCCACCATTCCGCGGTGGCCTGCAACATAGATTCTTGATTTCTTTCTCATCCCACGTTCCATTTGTTGATTTACATCGTTAGTGTTAACTCCTTCAAATTCTAACAGGTAATCCAAAAAAATGTTAATCTCCTACGATACTATAGTTGGAACATCTATCGGGAAATTGCTAAGTTGAGATTTACGCGATCTGCATCGCTAAAAAATATTTTGAGTTGATAAATAGATGGGAATTAATCAATCAATATCTGATGTCCTGAGTAATCTTGGTGTCGATGCAGCCACCGGACTTTCCGATGCGGAGGCAGAGGCAAAGCTCAGGGAGTTTGGACCGAATCAACTTCAGACTAAAAAGCGAAAGACCATTTTACAGATGTTCGTTGCGCAACTCAACGATGCACTGATTTTTGTATTGTTGGGTGCGGTGCTCATTACGGTTTTTATGGGTGAGTATATCGATGCCGTTATCATACTGCTTGTAATTTGCATCAATGCGGTATTGGGCGTCGTTCAGGAGGTGAAGGCAGGAAATGCAATCGATGCGCTGCGCGACTTGTCCACACCAAAAGTATTGGTTAAGCGCAGTGGCCAAATTAAAGAAATCGATTCCGAAAAAGTTGTTAAAGGTGATATAATAGTCCTCGATGCAGGCCGTTTCGTCGCCGCAGACCTGAGGTTAATGGAAACTGCAAATCTTAAAATCGATGAGGCGGCATTAACAGGTGAATCGGTTCCCACAACCAAAGACGCCAAACAAGTTCTGGGCGATGACCATGTGTCATTGGGCGACAGGATCAACATGGCGTTTATGTCAACGTTAGTAACCTATGGCCGTGGTGTTGGTGTGGTGATAGCCACTGGTATGAATACCGAGGTAGGTAAGATTGCCGGCATTCTTGATGATGATCAGACTAAAACGCCATTGGAAGTAAGGCTTACGCAGTTGGGGAAAACGTTGGGTGTAATCGCGGTTTCTATCTGCGTGCTCATTTTTATCCTTGCAATGTTTCAGGGACGCGATATTCCAGAAATGTTGCTTACCGCAGTTTCCCTGGCCGTTGCATCAATTCCCGAAGGCCTTGCCGCCATCGTCGCAGTTGTGTTATCGATCGGCGTTACAATAATGGCGAAGAAAAATGCAATCATTAAAAAATTACCCGCCGTTGAAACTTTAGGATCAGTCAATATTGTATGCTCCGATAAGACTGGAACCCTCACACAGAATAAAATGACTGTCACTCATTATTATAATTTGACTGAGGGTGAAGTTTCGATAGATGAAAGCAACAATGCCTCAGGTGAAGCTGAGCTGCTCGCCAGGGCAATGATTCTTTGTTCGGATGCTACATACGAAGATGGTAAAGGCACCGGAGACCCAACCGAAATTGCATTGCTTCATTTTGGTGATAAGCTTGGAATCGACCGTAAGGATCTGATGAAAAAGAATCGACGGGTCAGCGAGCTGGCGTTTGAGTCTGATAGAAAGTTGATGTCTACATTAGAGGATGACAACGGACGTCTAAGGGTGTTTACCAAGGGAGCAATCGACAGCCTCATTACTAAATGCACGCAGGTGAAGGAAAATGGGCAGATCGTTCCGTTAACCGATGAACACAAAAAGAAATATTCCGAAGCCACGGAAGGTCTATCCGCGCGTGCCCTTAGGACGCTGGCTGCTGCCTACAAGCCTGTAGAGTCGGTGATTGATGAGGCTGAAATGGAGAAGGATCTGATCCTGATCGGCATGGTCGGAATGATCGACCCGCCGCGAGAGGAAGTAAAAT
The DNA here is from genome assembly GCA_023412765.1 of Bacteroidota bacterium. Lineage (GTDB taxonomy): Bacteria > Bacteroidota > Bacteroidia > Cytophagales > Cyclobacteriaceae > Chryseolinea. Next base: position 5,446 of record JAEZBX010000333.1, on the reverse strand, counting down.
CGTCCATTGATAGAGCAAAACAAGCAGGCATCACGACAATAATGATCACAGGTGACCATAAGAACACTGCCTTCGCGATAGCTCAGGAACTTGGAATAGCTGATAGCCTCCAACAGACGGTAACCGGGGGTGAGATTCACAGATACTCTGACGAGGAACTGGCCAGGGAAATTTCCAGGTTTCGCGTGTTTGCGCGGGTGTCGCCTGAACATAAGGTCAGGATTGTAAAAGCCTTTAAAGCGAATGGCAATGTAGTATCCATGACAGGCGATGGTGTCAATGACGCGCCTTCGCTACAAGCAGCCGATATCGGTGTGGCTATGGGTATTACCGGCACCGACGTCGCAAAAAATGCATCCGATATGATCCTGACTGACGATAATTTTTCGACAATCATTTCGGCGATCGAGCAAGGCAGAAACATATATAGCAACATTAAGAAGTCGGTCATATTTCTTCTCGCAAGCAACATGGGAGAAGTGGTTGTGATGGTTGCCTGCATCTTGTTAGGGCTGCCCACACCGCTGATCGCCACACAACTGCTGTGGATCAATTTGCTTACGGATACGCTACCCGCGGTTGCGCTGGGGATGGATCCCGGCGATCCAGATGTGATGACTTTGAAGCCCCGGGATCGAAAAGAAGGTTTTTTTTCTGAGGGTGCCGGGGTCCAGGTTATTGCCGGCGGAACTCTTATCGGATTGCTTACGGCCTTTGCGTTTTGGTATGGCTACCATACATATGGCTATTCTCCCCGAGACAGCAATGTGCCTGCAGAAATTACTGAGTACGCCAGGACCATGGCATTTATGACAATTATCGCCTGTCAGCTTTTTTATTCGTTGTCGTTCCGAAATCATGTGAAGTCTATTTTTCAGGTCGGCATCACTTCCAATTTTTATCTGATTGGTGCAATAGTCCTTGGTTTTGCTTTGCAATTATTTGTTTTGGGCGTGCCTTTTATGCGAAACGCGTTCAAGTTGCAGGCATTGGGTGTAGATGGCTGGATAAAAGTTTTAGCATTAGGTTTAATCCCGCTGGCCCTGAACGAAATTGCTAAAATCATTATCCGGCTAACACGCAGCACACAGAAAAATCAGAAAGGCGAGGGCAAATAGTCAACTCATATTGATGAAGTGACACGCCTAAATTTTTTTTTAGTCGAATGCTTTAATGCCATGATAATGTTGGAATAATTACCCAAATTTAGCTGGGGCGGCAATGGGCGATAAGTGAATAGAGGTAAGCTGCCAATAATTAATCCAATCAATTTGATCAACCTCTTATCACACCATGAAACAATTTCCGATCGTCATTCTTATTATTTGTCTTTTCGGTTGTAAGAAGGAGCAGCCCCGTGGCTGGGTCGACTATGACAGGCTCGCCGACAGGGATGCAAAAGATTGGTTGACCATTGGAGGCAATTCAATGATGCAACATTATTCACCGCTTGACAAGATCAACAAGGCAAATGTTAGTACACTTGGATATGCATGGGAATATGACGCAAGCACCATTATCGGTAACGTGCCACGCGGATTGGAAGCGACGCCGATCGTTGTTGACGGTGTACTCATTACGTCTGGTGCCTGGGGTACAGTTTATGCGCTTGATGGCAGGACAGGGAAGGAACTATGGATTTATAAACCTGATGTCGACCCCTCTTATGCGCGGCGCGCTTGCTGTGATGTTGTAAACCGAGGACTGACGGTCTGGAAAGGAAAGGTTTATGTAGGTACGTTAGACGGATACCTGGTTTGCCTTGATGCGTCTAGTGGATCAGTTGTATGGCGGGTTGATACATTCACTGACCGAACAAAAGGTTATACGATAACAAGTCCTCCGCACGTGGCCGGCGATATTGTAATGATAGGGAATTCGGGCGGCGAGTATGGTGTTCGCGGCTATATTACTGCATACGATCTGGAGACCGGTAAGGAAGTATGGAGATTTTTTATCGTGCCTGGTGATCCTGCAAATGGTTTCGAAAGCCCTGAGATGGAGCTTGCATCGAAAACATGGGATCCCAAATCTGATTGGGAAACGGGTGGTGGGGGCACTGCCTGGGGTGAATCTGCATATGACGCTGAACTCGACTTGCTCTATGTTGGGACCGGCAATTCTACGCCCTATCCGATTTGGTTTCGGAGTCCTTCGGGCGGCGATAATCTATTTCTTTCTTCTATACTGGCAATTAATCCAAAGACGGGTAGATTGGTTTGGCACTATCAAACCACTCCAGCTGAAATTTGGGATTATACGGCAACACAAAATATTGTTCTGGCGGATATGGCGATTGGAAATAAGCCGAGAAAGGTTTTGATGATGGCGCCCAAGAATGGTTTCTTTTATGTTCTTGATCGTGCAACCGGTGAACTTCTGTCAGCCGAAAAATATACCAAAGTTAATTGGGCAAGTCACGTTGATTTGAAGACCGGACGACCGGTATTAACCGAGCAAGGAGCATGGTATAAGGATAAACCGAAATTGGTCGTGCCTTATCTCGGCGGTGGACATGTCTGGCAGCCAATGTCTTTTAATCCGACGACTGGCCTGGTGTACATTCCTGAACGAGCCGTTCCGCAGGTCTTTAAAACTTTTCCAACATACAAGTGGAGGGTGGATGTTGATAATACAGCTCTCGATTACACTGAAATGTTCAGGTTCAAGAAAAATGTTCCTGAGCAAATAAAAGATGCAAGCGATACGCTGCGATCCGAAAGTTTGCTTGCATGGGATCCTGTTGCCGGCAAAGCCGCATGGAAGGTAAGTGAGGGTGCACCTGACGGTGGAACGATGTCAACTCCAGATCTGGTATTTCAAGGTACAAGGACAGGCTATTTTAAAGTTTATGACGCGAAAACCGGTGAAATACTGAAAGAGATTTTTACCGGAACCGGAATTATGGCTGCGCCCACAACGTACAGCATAGACGGCGAGCAGTTTGTTGCAGTAATGGCTGCTTACGGTGGTGCTGAGACAGCAGCATACCTCCCTGATGCAGCAATTTTTAGTTATGAGAACCGCGGACGTATTATCGCTTTTAAACTCGGAGGAGGAGAAACACCTTTGCCTCCAAAGCAAAAAGTTATCGAGACACCTGCACCGCCAGATAAACAAATTGATGAAGAATTGGTGAAAAAAGGGTCAGCGATTTATGTCTCATATTGTGAAACCTGCCACGGCGGATTTGGTGCTCGCCATTTGTCACAGCATCCGGACCTTTCTAAACTGACCGAGGCTAAACACCTTCTCTTCAAAGACATTGTACTCAAAGGAATTCTAGCGCAGAATGGAATGGCAAACTTTAGCAATTCTTTGAATGAAGAGGATGTCGAGGCGATCCATCATTTTTTGCTTAAAAAACAGAGGGAGGAGTTTGGAAATCGGTAAGATGTGTGTAGTGAAGTATTTTACAACTCTATGGCTACACTACATTTGAAAAATTCGGTTTATTTTATTCCAATAAAAAAATAATCTTATCTAAATACTTACATCATTTTACTGCTGGAGCTATACATAAATTTGACTATTCTAGGTGAATTCGATCCTGAAATTTTTTATTTATCGAGGAAATCTTACATCATCCATCGTCAAATTAAGCAGGTCATCGCTCATAAAAGCTATTCGTCGATTTATTTGTTTCAATTTTTTTGATATGTTTGATTCAGTGTTAGGCGAAATGGATTTGTGTGTGATGTTTTAGATTTTCAGAAGTTTTCAATCCATTTAGAAGAGTTGTCGAAAGTATTTGACTGCAAATTTCACGTTTGCATGGTGGCAGGACTCTGTCTTGTTCACTAAAGAAGAGCGAAAACCTTAATCAATTTTCGAAAAGCTAAGGCGGCTTATTGGGAATGGTATGTCTATAGCTGAGTGATTGCGAAGCAAAACTATAGTCAAACGATAAAAATAGTTGTCCACTAACGCACAATTCTATGCGACAAAAATATGGAAGTGTCGGTCTGTCTATTACAACATTGATTGTAACAATGACAATTTTAATGCCTTCACTCAGTTACAGTCAGGATTACATTCAGCGAATGGTGCCAAAACCAGTTCCACCGTCGCCGAATGCTGCATCGTTGGGCAAGTTTGGAGACTATCAGGTAAGTCATTTCACAGGCATACCTGATATTTCAATACCTATTTATGAAGTGAAGAGTGGTGAATTAACTGTCCCTATCACATTGAGTTATCACGCTTCAGGAATAAAGCCTACTGACATAGGAAGCTGGGTGGGAACGGGCTGGGCGTTGTCTGCAGGTGGTCAAATAACGCAAAACGTAAGAGGAAAAAATGATAACGAGTTTTACCTCCGAAACCCGCTAATTCTTAATCCCACGCCGTGTACTAATTATTATTACATGAGAAGTGTCACTAAGTTTGATGATACTGACCCTGATATATTTTCTTATTCATATCCTGGTGGGCGAGGAAAATTTTTACTTCTAAACAATGGCCCGTCGCCATTCGGGTCACCACCGAACATAAAACCATATTTGGTCCCTTTCGCGCCGATCGTTGTAAACAGGGTTCACGACAACAGATTTGATATCACAGATGAGAGAGGAATACTATATCGATATGGAACTAGTATAACGGGCGAAGCATCGGGGGAACTTACAACGGGATATGCGGGGGGCCAGCCTTCCCCTTCTGCTTCAACGTTGAATTTGATGCAAATGAAATCTCCAAATTCAAATGATTCAATCACTTTTAAATATCAAAATGTAGGGACAGCAGAGACTTACGACGTGTCCTATTCATTTACAATTACAGATCAATGCGATTTGTATGGAGCCGGAGCATGCCCACCGCTATATTCAGTTGTTCCACAAAAATCAATCATTTCAAGCCGGACGAATCAATCAGGCCTAAATGAAATTCTTTTTGAAAACGGAAAGATTAAATTCAATATGGGTTCATTTAGGGCCGACGCAAAAGAACTTAAAGTACTCGACAATATTCAGGTAATAAGTATCACCAACGGGTCCGAAACTGTTGTAAAGACCATTCAATTTTTATACTCCTATTTTACCGACGCCAATGGCGCAAAGGTCAGGCTAAAATTAGATGCAGTACATTTTATTGGCGGTATTGACAGGCAGGAATATAAATTCTCCTATTTCACAAATTCATTTTCATGGAATCCCAATCACATCAATTTTTGGAACGCCAGGGACCTTTGGGGGTATTACAATGGAGCGACTGGGAATACTGACCTTTTGCTGCCCCAATCAATCCCTTATAACGCGACGCCGGGTGCTCCTACACTTTATGCAAATATCGGTGGCGGTCTAGACCGAGCGGCGAAAGTCCAGTTTCTTAAAGAGGGTGTGCTTTCGCGAATTGATTTTCCAACCAAAGGTTATACCGAGTTTGATTATGAACAGAACAAATACCATAATGGGTCAGCTTCGGTAGATGTGGGCGGCCTTCGGGT
>JAEZBX010000320.1 GCA_023412765.1 Bacteroidota bacterium | reverse complement strand
CTTTTGTCCTTAATTATTTTAGTGCCTTGTATTCCATTCATCCCAGGGAGTTCAACATCCATGAGAACGATCTCAGGCTTATCGCGATGCAACGCTGCAATTGCATCTTCACAATTGCCGTATGCATTGACGACCATAAATTTTTGAGAGCTATTTACAATTAAGCTAAAGCTGTTCCGAATCTCCTGATCATCCTCCACGATCATAACCCGTTTTTTGAAAGGCAACGCCATAATTTAAGGTTTTGGTGATTTTAAAGTTTAAGAATATTTTGGTTCCTATTGTCTTCTCACTGCGTATACGTAAAACAGCATTAATTCTATCGGCCCTTTCACGGATATTTTGAAGACCGTTCATTTTTTGTATATCACCGGTATAAAAACCTATACCATCATCTTCAAAACTCATTTCAAAGCTGTCGTTGCCATCGCGCTTGAGCGTCAATGAAACGTTTTGCGCTTGCGAATATTTGAATGCGTTTGTCATCGCCTCCTTGAATATCAAATTAGCCTGGCGACAAAATCCATACGGCAACTTTACTTCTTCCTTTACCTCATTGTAAGCACGGAAGTTAATATCTTTTTCTTCAAAAAGTTTTTCTCCAAAGTCGCGGACGTACAGGAAGAGTTTTGAAAGTTCATCGTTTACCGGATCGATTGACCAGATAAAATCACGTGTTCCAGAGTACAGGTATTTAGCAGAATCTTCGACTTTAGTGTAAAGGTCGCCGCTGCTTTTTCCATTTCCATTAATGTGACCATTACCATTCCCGTTAACGCTGCCATTCAGCTTAAGCAGACTGATATAATTAATGATACGGGTCAGCTGATTCCCCATCTCATCATGAAAGTCACGGGCAATTTCTTTTCGAACCGCTTCCTGCTCGCGTTGTCGAATTCGCTCCATCACGACAGCGCGACTAATGCGTTGCTTGACGCGTATGTAGAAGAAGAGTGTAATTAATACTCCCAGCAATACAATTGCCCCTGCAATAAATGCCGTTGTCTTATAGAATGGTGCCAAGACGGTAAAGGGATATTCAATGGCTGCCGGAGCCCAGCTTCCCTTGTTATCCGTCACCATCACTTTAAGTACATAATCACCATACGGCAAGTTGCTGTAGGTTACGGAATTTACCGATGATGGCTGTGACCATTTCGTATCAAAATTCTGGAGAAGATATTTGTACTTAACTGATTTGGAATATTGCTTGTCAACGCGGTTGAAATGGAAAGTAAGATGGTTCTTATCCGGAGGCAGTTGAGGATTATATGGAATCTTATAAAATCCATAAGTGCTGTCTGAATACTCTCGAGGAGAATACTCGCCGTAAAGAATTTGGACATCTGTGAGATGCACGTCAAAAGACGTAGTATTTTCATGTGCGGCTTGGTTAAACGTGTATAGCCCGTCGACCACGCCAAATAATTTCTCATCTGGCGTCAAATAAAAAGCGTTCTGGTTGGTCTCAACTCCCGTAAGACCATTGTCATCATTAAGGTGAAGATTTTCGATTACATCGAGATCGTCGTTTAGCAGCACCTTATTAATACCCTTTTCTGTACCAATCCATATGTAATTTTTGTCATCGACAGCGGCGAAGTAAACAAAGTCAGAAGCGAGACCATCGTTCGTCGTGATAGATCTCCTTTTGCTCGTACCAGGGTCGATCATGATCACGCCTCCACCGCCCGTGCCTAACACAATCAATGAATCCTTATAAGTCTGTAAACTTAGGATCGCAGCGTTCGACAATTCGGGAACAGGAATAGGCGAAAATTTTTCACCCTTGAACGCATAGAGCGTCGAAGTAGAACCCGCGTACAGCGTCTTGCTTGGTTTCGAATAGTGTAATACCTGTATCTGATTGCCATCGAGGCCGTCAGCCGTTGAGAATTTTTTAAAAGATATTCCATCAAAAAAATCCAATCCATTGGCGGTACTTACCCACATTCCGCGGTCATCGAATTCAATTGACCTCACGGACATACCCGACAATCCATCTTTAGGTAAATACCACTTAAAGTCGTCAATGCTTTTGTCATAGCGTCCAAGTCCAAATCCAGTACCCACCCACAAGTCTCCTTGAGGAGAACTCCTCACAATGCTGATCATATTTCGATAAGGTTCATTGGGGTTGACATAGGAATGAAGAGTCTTACCAGAGATTTTCCAAAGGCCTCGGCTCATTGTACCTAACCAAATGTCTCCTTCCCGATCTTTAGCCAACGTCATTACGCCGCCAAAACCGGTGGGTCCGTAAGGCTTGAAATCCCTGACATAATGCTTATACAAACCATAACCATTAGTAGCGATCCAAGTGTTACCTTCTGAATCGCGAAGGACCTGTTCGGGCTCAATGCCGGTCGCAATCGTATCGCTCTTAATGACGTTGTTCTTTAGCTTTCCACGAAAAAGGCCGTCGGGATTAGTGGTCCAGAATAGGTCGTCCTTCTCATCATAGTTCAACACGTATGTGTTGATCTGCCATGGCATTTTTACTAATCGTTTCTCCTTAAGATCAAGATGAAATGTGCCGACCTTCGATCGCAGATAAATTTCATTTTTGTAGTTGAAAAAATTAGCGAAACCGTAAGTCGTACTATCGCCTCTCACCCTTATGGTTTCATTCCCTCGTCTGACCATGAAAGTCTGATCTCTTAAAAAGAAACATGCTTCTCCATTTGGTCCCACATGCATCCTTCTTATTTCATACGGTAATGTTCTGTCAATGTAATACAATGAGTCGTTGTAGATCTTGCTAATTCCATTCATGCCTGACAAGACAAAAAGCGTGTCGCTGATCTCAAACATTCTCCACATTGCCTTCGGACTGAGATGCTTTGTGTTGATATCCTGGAATTTCTTGAACTCTTTTCCATCGTATTTAGTGACGCCTCGGGCATGCAGTAACCATAAATTCTGATGGCGATCGCGATGGATTCCCAATACTGAATTCGAAAGCAGTCCGTTTCGTGTCGTGTAGACTTTAAACTCCCTGCCGTCAAAACGAGCCAGACCACCTCCGTGGGTACCCATCCATAAATATCCATTTCTATCTTCGAGAAGGCACAAAACCTGGGACTGCGGAAGGCCATTCATGACGGTGTAGACCCTGGTGGCATAAAAATCGTCCTGGGCCTTTAAAATTGTGGAAAAAAGGCTGATAAAAAGGACGAAGAAATAAACCCTGCTCATGCGTTACACCTAATACAAAGTTCAGGTAATTGACAAGATACGTAATACCCCTGTATACGGGATAATTTGTGGGCACACAAAAAAGAAATTTGCCAATTTTGGGCCCACGGATATATCAGTATTTACGTCATATTAGTGACTAGCCCTACTTTGTCAAGTTAGAAAAAAAGGAATAGGGAATAAGGAATAAGGATGAGGTGGCAAGGCGAGCACCATTGTGCCCTATTCCTTATTTCCTTCCGTCAGAATTTCCATAACATGACAAAGTAGGACTAGTGGACGCTGATATTTGTGACTTTGGACGACATTTTGGATTAATAACTTGTAAACACGCAGCATGTCAGAAGCTGAAATACTCCACGAGTATTCGATCCTAAACCGATCCAAGAAAGACCCGAAAGCTTTTGGCGAGCTGTATGAAAAATATTTTGACCGCATCTTCAGCTTTATATACCGCCAAACTGATGATGAAGACCTGACCGCGGATCTTTGTTCACAGACTTTTCTTACAGTACTAAAGAATGTGGATCGGTACGAATTCCGTGGTGTTCCCTTTTCCGCCTGGCTTTATAAAATCGCCAGTAATGAAGTGCATAAATACTACCGCAAAAAAAAGAGTACACAAGTGTTCAGCATCGAGGAAACACGGGTGCGCGAGTTGATGGATCAGGCAAATGAAGGGTATGATGAGGACGTGATAAAGCGTCTGATGGATTATCTGAAGGACTTACCAACGGATATGCTACACGTTTTGCAACTCCGGTTTTTTGAGGACAAAGATTTTAAGGAAATCGCATTCATCCTCGACATAACTGAAAGCGGGGCAAAAATGAGAACGTACCGCGCACTGGACAGACTGAGAAAAAACTTTAAATTACGTATAAAGTACGATGGGAAGGAATGAAATCCGGCTGAGGAGGAATCGAATAAGTTCCGGGAGAATTGCGCAACACAGGAACTATGGGGATATCATGGCCCGTCATGAACGCGACCAGAAAATCAAACGCATTGCCAGGATCTTTACTTATTTCTTGATCATATTGGTTATCATTCTCGTGTTTTATGCAGTACGCGTTTGGGAAAGAAGGCAGTCGCCGTCGAAGCAGCGTACTACCCTTGTTGAAACGACTTACAAATACAGTGATTCACAATCAGCCATTCCTTGAACTTCTGATTGCACGACGTTAGTGTTTCATTAGTAGCACTTTTGCACCCCTCACGTGCCGATGCTTCAGATCGAGCAAGGCCCTGTTGGCATCTTTGAAATCGTACGTTTCGGTTGCTGGTTTGATAGGAATTTGTGACGCAATCTTTAAAAACTCTTTGACATCATTCCGGGTCAGGTTGGCAACGCTCTTGATTTCCTTTTCCATCCAAAGATGGTTTTGATAACTCAGGTCGAGAAGAGATTTCTTATCAGCTTCCTCTTTGCGGATTGCGTTAATAACCAGGCGTCCGCCGGGTTTAAGATTTTCGAGTGATTTCAAAGCCGTTTTCCAAGCAGGCGTCGTATCAATTATTGCATCCGCTTTAAAGGGCGGTGCCTCATCACCATTACCAGCCCATGACGCTCCTAAACTTCTGGCAAAATCCTGCTCATGATCACTTCTCGCGAAAACAACAATTTTTGAATCTGGATATAAATATCGAGCCATCTTTAAGACAAGGTGCCCAGATGCACCAAATCCGGTTAGTCCCAGGGTATTTCCATTGGTAATATCGGCAAGCCGAAGCGAGCGATATCCGATGGCACCTGCACAAAGAAGTGGTGCAGCTTCCGCGTCGGAAAAATTTTCGGGAATGACATGCGCAAAATTTTCATTCACTACCATGTATTCCGCATAGCCACCTGGGGCGTCAAGGCCGGTGGCCTGGAATGAGGTACAAAGATTCTCCGATCCATTAACACAATACTCACAATGACCGCAGGCAGAAAAGATCCACGCTACCCCTACCCGTTCTTTTCCGCGGAACAATTTTACGCCCTCGCCAATATCCTCCACGATCCCTACAACCTGGTGGCCAAGCGTAACAGGAAATTTTGCCGGCATTGCGCGTCCCTCAATTTCATCTAGCTCGGTATGGCAAACACCACAGCATGATACCTTGATTAAGATTTCGTTCGCATTAGGTTTTGGAATCGGGATGTCAATCATAGTAAGTGGCGAATGATTGTGCATCAAGTCGCATACCTTGTTCAAAACCATTGCCTTCATATTGAAAACAGTTTTATTTCGTGAATAAGATTATTTGACTACTGCATGTAATTTTCCATCAAGCTGAGATACTTTCTACACTCACTGATATGGTTGTCAAATGTTTTTTTATCGTCGCGCGATTGGTCCGCGCTTATAGCGTGCACCTTCGCGCGCACATTGGCGCGGTAGGATTTATAATATTTCATGAGTTGATAATCCGCATCAGTCTCGAAGCAATTCAAATGTCGCTGATAAGCCTTAACAAACTGTTGAGAGAGATCTTCGCGACCGAAGGCTTCGAGGTCCATACAAAAAAAAGCTATCTCATCGATCAAATCAATTTGACGATAGCTGTCATTAAACTCTATGCAATCAAACAGAATGGGCTTTGCGTATAAAAAAATATTGCCACTGTGGAGATCGCCATGAAGGTCGCGATAAAAGCCTTTCTCAATTCTTTCCATTATCCTGCCCTTATGCGTTCTCAAAAATGCATTGCTCCAGGATATCGACACCTCAATAAGATTGGCAGCATGGCCTCCAATAGTTTTTCTAACGAGGTTTGCAACTGAACCCACATCATTGAATTGCTCCTGGGCTTTTGCGAGATGGAATGGGTTCCGCACCCTTTCAGCATTTTTGTGAAAAGAGGAAATTACTTTGGCTAACGAAATAATATGCTTTGAAGTAACCTCCCTGACCCTGAGAAGTTTGTCCATTCGTTTTGAACTGGACAGCCGCTTCATGTGAACGACATAGTCCACGATAGTGCCGGTCCTCGAGCCGATGCTCCATCGCTTGTTACTTCTGCGTACAGGTAATACGTTGAGATATATTGGGGAAAATCTTTTATTTAAAAATAATTCGCGTTCACAGAATTTTTTTCTTCGCGCCAGCGTGGAAAAATCAAGAAAAGAAAGTTTTACGGGCTTCTTGATCTTGAAAACATTCTTTTTACCTACAATGACCCACGAGATGTGGGTTTCCTCAATCACGCCATTAATGGGAAGCTTCCGGAACGTTCCGTTCTTGCTCAGTTCTTCGACTTCTCTTTCATTCATGTTTCACCCGTATATATCCCATTGCGGCAGAAAGCATTTCATCAATGTTATCGCGGCCCGACCGAAGAGTAAAGTGTGGCACCTGTAGTGGTTCTACCTGCTCCTTGATCTTTAGGTAGACATCGTAGTCCGCTTCGCTGTCAGTTCTCGGCATGGATAATCGTTCCCGAATCAGTTCTTCGTCCGCGACAACACATACAAAGAAGACTGGCGTTCCCAATGAGGAGGCGAGGGCATTAAATAAATCAATCGTCGCACCGAGGTAGAAGGTGCCATCGACAACGACATCTTGCCCGTCCATAGCGTACTTTTGGGTTTCCTCTGCCATAAGATGGTAGATGCGCATCTTATCCTCAATCTGATACTTTCCGCGCGCTCCCTCAGCGTTGCGCACGCGATCACTATTTACATAAGCAGCATCGATCCGTTTTGCCAGTGCCTGCGCAAAATAACTTTTTCCAGAACCCGGTAAGCCTAGTACAATAATGATCATTGTTGAGAAGCGAGCTTATCTGGGAATCAGGTGCTTCGCCTTTTCGCTTCTGGCTATACGTTCGGTCAGTGCGAAGACTTCTCGCTTCACGGACCTGAACGTCTTGATGAAATGAGTCAAGTCATTTTCCAGGTTGCCGTGTTCTTCAATAAAATCTGGATTGTTTCGCGGCATGGCCTTCGTCATCAAGTCCTTCATATGGTGAAGATGTTCCGAGATTCGCGACGATAAAATTTCGCGATCTGACTTCAGGCTTGAAAGCCTGGCTGCAACTGATTTTGTTTCCTCGATATTTTCAGGATCGATTAGTGCATTAAAATACTTATCGAACAACACGTCGATAAAGCGTAGCTCATCGGCAAAAAAAGCCATGTCCGATTGCCAGTGAGTACTAAGAACATGCAATTCCTGCCACTCGGCAGCCTGCAGGTAGTTGTCTGGTCGTGTGCGGAGTTCCATATTATTATTGTTTTGGGTTTGGGGCTGTGCGCCATTATTCAATTTGAGTTCACCAAAGTCAAAATACATTGGGAATCATTCATCGATTATTCCAGCACCGCGACAGCTTTATAGTATGACAGTCGCCTGTTATATAAACTCGTCCAGCCGGATTAGGTTTAAGTTCCAAAAATGATTTGATTCGAAATGTGTTTCCGACTTTTGCATGAAAATACAAACACCTTTTCCAATTAGCCCTGAACTTAATCAATGCCGGCGATGACTTTAGTCATTTAAGACGCCTTCGAATTGCTACATAATTGCATTAATAAAACCAACGAATACTGTCCAATGAAACTTAACTATCAGAATCTTTATGAAAACCTCGGACGTCTGTTCTATGCGATAGCCGCCGCTGACCAGAACGTTCGTCCCGAGGAAATTGAAAAACTTAAAACACTTGTAGGAAAGGAATGGCTCCCTCTTGAAAATTCGACCGATAATTTTGGTACAGATGCAGCCCATTATATATCCATTGCGTTTGAATATTGTTTGAGCGAAAGCGTTTCTCCCGCGGACGCATACAGTCTCTTTTCGACATACTACGAAGAACACGAGACCGCCATCACAAAAGATCTGAAACGTAAAATCAAGACGACAGCTTCTGCAATTGCAAATGCTTTCGCAGGAAAGAATAAGAAGGAGCAGAAGGTCATTGATCAGCTCAGTACTTTGCTTAAGTGACTTTGATCAATCCGTTAATCGATAATCGTTATCCGTTGTCCGTTATCCGTTCGCCAGATCCGAAATTGTGCATTTTCGATTTGGTGTTTAGGAAGCGAAACTAAAAAATACGAACGATCTCGATTAATCCTACTTTGTTAACTTCCAATTAAGTGCTTTGAGAAGAGTATTCCTCGCTCTTTGATGCACAATTTTGTACTTCGTCGCCTAGCGCAACAGTGATTGGTCGTGACTTGGCTCCGCAGCCGCATGGCTGCGTTTAGATCATTTTAGATCTACAAAGTTTCAGAGAAATGGAGAGCATCATACAACACCTGCTGAATTTGTGTTCTTGTATTAAGCCGGTACAATCTCGTGTTATCCCGCGTGGGATTTACACGATTGGAAAGAAAAATGTATAGCAGTCCAGTATTGGGATCCATCCAGGCGAAAGTACCTGTGAATCCTGTGTGCCCAAAGCTCTGGGGACTCGCATCCTTTGCTGCATTGTTGTTCACTCCCTGATACACGAGATTCGGTTTGTCGAATCCCAAACCTCTTCTGTTATTATTTTCAGGGAATTGGGCACGGGTCCATTCTTTCAATGTCTCTGCTTTGATATAACGCCGGCCACCGTACTCACCCATGTCAAGATACATCTGCATGAGCTTTGCCAAATCATTGGCATTGGCAAAAAGACCCGCATGACCGGACACCCCACCGAGCATGATGGCCGTTTCATCGTGCACCGTTCCATGAATAGGCTCATGCCTGAAGTAATAGTCATGCTCAGTCGGGACTATTTCTCTTTTTGAATATTTCGTCAGTGGATTATATGTGATCGATGTCGCACCAAGCGGTGAATAGAAATTCTTTTGGATATAAGAAACAAAGTCTTCATCGATCATACTCTCCACCACGCGTGGGGCCAGGATGAAAAAGAAATCTGAATAAACATATTTTTTCTCCGCCTCCAGAGGTGATTTTCTTATTCCATTGATAATTTTTTTGGGATAATTTCGATTCAAATACATGTCCTCTTTTAATCTAATACTGTACCGTTTGGATGAATCATTTTTAATCGTTGACCACCTGTAGTTGCCGTTATCTTTAATCGTGTTTTTCCAAAATACTATAAACGGTGTTAATCGGGCTTGATGTGTCAGGATGTCGGACATCGGTATATCCGCCTTGTTCGATCTTTTAAATTTGGGAAGAAAATCACCAAGGGTAGCATCAAGTTTAAATATACCCTCGTCATATAATTTCATAAGCGATGGCAACCCGGTCGATATCTTGGTGACTGAGGCGAGATCATATAGATCTGCCAGTTTCACCGCAACGGTATCGCTATAATCGTGAAAGCCGTAAGCCTTATGCAAAATAACCTTTCTATCCTTAGCCACAAGAACCTGGCAGCCGGGAATTGCCTTCATCATCAAGGCCTGATTCACCAATGAATCTACTCCCAACAAGACCCTGGAATCCATCCCGGCATCCTCGGGAAGCGTGTACTTGAATCTGATGCCGCCCTGGATGTCAATACCATCGCCAAGTGAAAATTTTCCGCCGATACTAACGGGAAGCCTACCCGCAGATCCTATCCCACCGAATATAAGTTGGGCAGTAAGGTCCTCCGTGTCGTAATTATCCTGATAGGCAAGGACCAATCCCTTTGCTCGCTCGATATATTGTATTTTATCAAGCACGTATGGATTCTTAAACAGCGCAATAATACTACCTGGCTGCCTGGAAAGGTCGCCGACAAACCTTAAAACACTCTCTGAAAAATTAATAGCATTTTGCGGCCTGGGCTGATCATCATGCAACCCAGCGATCACAATATTGTAACCCTTGAGCTGCAATTTTATGGAATCCACCATTGATGCGTCTGCATCCTTGCCCAGATTAAAATGCTTTACGGAGGTATACAAACCCAGCGTCCGTTGAAAGGCCGTTAGACTATCAACACCAATTGAGACCGATGCAACTCTGAGGCTATCCAAGTTTCGAACGGGTATCAAGTCGTGCTGCTTGTTTACAACGGTGATTGAAGACTCAATCAGGCGTCTTTTGAGCAGGCGATACGACGCCGTATTCAGGTCACTTACAATATTGTTTAACTCAATTTTGTGGGGCTTGCTAAGCCCGGCCCAATATTTTATAGCAAGCACTTTTCTGCACTTCTCATCAATATCCTTCTGGCTGATGGTACCTTGCTTCAAAGCCTTTTTAACTTCGGAAATAGTACGCGAAACATCTTCTGTAAACTCGAGCATGTCGTTGCCTGCAATCAATGCATCCCGGTCAACCACCCCTGGAGGGTCGCTGGCCGTAATGGCCTGCATGTTCATAGCGTCGGTGACGATCAGACCTTTGAAATCCAGGTTTCTTCTTAGTAGGTCTGTAATGATGGGTTTTGATAATGTCGAAGGCCTGGCAGTGGAGTCAAGCGATGGTATGTTTAAGTGCGCAACCATAACTCCGCCGATCCCTGCATTGATGGCCTCGCGAAATGGAAAAAGTTCAAGTGAATCTAAACGTTCGCGTGAATGATTTATCTGGGGCAATGCGAAGTGAGAGTCGGTCCCGGTATCCCCATGGCCTGGAAAATGCTTGGCAGTAGGTAGTACACCATTATCCTGCATTCCCTTCATGTATGCAATTGCTTTCCTTGTAACCTTCATTTTATCTTCCCCGAAGGAGCGATAATTGATAACCGGGTTATCGGGATTGTTATTAATATCCATCACCGGCGCAAAGTTGACGTGAACGCCCATGCGTTTTAACTGTAGGGCTACCTGCGCGCCCATCTGATAGATCATACTATCGTCTTTCAGAGCACCTAACATCATCTGGTATGGATAACTGATGGTGCTGTCTAGCCGCATTCCGAGGCCCCATTCGGCATCCATGGCGATGAGTAAAGGAACCGTTGAGGCATCCTGATACTCGTTTGTTAGTCTGGCTTGCCGCACAGGGCCTCCCTGAAAGAAGATCAGCCCACCTATTTTTTGTTGTCTTATCAACCCAAGTATTTCCGCTTTATGCTCTTCGCCACGATTTGAATATGCGGCAACCATAATAAGTTGGGCAATGCGTTCCTCGGTATTCAGCCCATTAAAAACCGAATCGACCCATGGACTGTGTGTATACTTAAGAAACGGAGGATCAACGCTCGTTTTTTGCGCGGTTGATGAAGGACCGGAGAGAATAACAATTAGGTTACACGCCAAGACAAAAAATAGTCTATTCATATTCATAATGCATTTCAAACGCAGTGTTGATTCAAGGCAAAGGTAAGTATAATCAAAAGCAAAAATTTTCTCGCGTAGGCTTCAAAAAAAAACCTCCCAGCAGCCGGACAAGGCATCTACAGAGTTGGAGGAAAAGCGCTTCGGCGATGGCTGAGCAGATAAGTTAAACGCACCTGAGAGAAATACTATAAGCGTAAGAACACCAATTCCTTTTCTGTGAGTCCTACTTTTCATGTTTTTGCATTTTTTGGAATCAAGAAGAATAAGGAATAGGAATAGGGAATAGGGAATAAGGTAGAGTACTAACGTTTAGTTTGCGCCTTATACCTTATACCCTATACCTATATTTCATAGCCTCTTCCCTTTCCCAGAATTTTTCAAAGAATTAACAATCGTAGAACAATGATATATTTTAGTTAAAAAATTGCATAAAAGGAACTTTTTCACTTGTCATTTTGTATGCACTATATTCTCCATGATGCGCAAAATCCAAAATAGTTTCTTTTTTCTCAGCCTGAGTTTCACTACGACCTTTGTGATTTGTTTTTCACCGATAGCTGAGTGCTCGATAAGTGAGATGGACGATATCGCGTTATACAACACGATCAACTTCGGTGATGCGGAGCGTCCCCAATTTGATGTATTCGAACGGGCAATTGCTGGGTATGAAGCGTTGGAACAGTCCGGCAAGCTTTCTAAAAAAGGGATCCTGACAATCATAGACTTCCGAAAATCATCCAATGAGAAACGACTATGGGTAATCGACCTCGAAAAAAAGAAAGTTCTGTTTCATTCATTGACTGCACATGGAAGAAACACTGGTAATTTATTCGCCGAAAGTTTTTCTAACATTCCTAATTCAAATCAAAGCAGTCTTGGTTTTTATATCACAGGCCAAAAATATATTGGCAAGCATGGCGTGTCGCTCAAATTGCATGGCGTTGAAAAGGGAATTAATGATTTGGCCGAAGCCCGCGCGATAGTGATGCACGGTGCTGACTATGTAAGCGAATCGTACATTAAAAAATATGGACGGCTAGGCAGGAGTTTTGGTTGTCCTGCAGTACCTATGGGATTGCATGAGAAGCTTATCCCAATCCTGGCTGGAGGAACATGCCTGTTTATTTTTTATCCTGATGCCGGATACCTGGCAGAAACGAAATTTTCTTCTGGCATTAAACCAGAGGTGACCACATCAAAACGATAGAAAGAGTCTCTATTTTTCGAACCTTCCTGAAATCTCTTCGATAGAAATTCTATAAAACACTGGTTTGCGCGCTTTTTCAACTTGCCTTGGTGAATCTGCGTACGGGTTTGGCATGACTGTATCACTCATGGTGAACCCGATGAATCGGTCTTGAAGGATCCTCTTAACCTCCTTCTGTTCCTGCAGCGTTTCCAACTCCTCGTATTTTCCCCAAAGAATTACCGATCTCCAATGGTTCATGCTCTCGCGACTTTCCACTTCAAAGCAGACTTTCGCATTCTTCCTCATCATGGTGATCTTTAAACCTTCTTTGGAATGTGCGTAGATATGATCCTTATGAAAAACGTATGCCACAGGTACAACGTAAACCTTGCCGGACGCATAACAACCTATCCGACCAATGAGCTCCGATTTTAGTACATGCTCGCATTGTTTTCTAGTCAGAGTACCAAGCATAAACAGTTATATTTAGAATTTTCCATAACCCCCTTATACCATATACCATATTCGAATCCCCTACCCAATCAGACAATACACCCCACTAAATTAATCCGCATATAATTTAGCTATTAATTCCCGATCCAGCTTGTAAACATCGTCATACACTAAAAGCTTTCCATCTTTTACCTCACAGGTATAGTATCGAATGTGGATGGGAACGGATGGCGTCAAATTAATCGTTGCCTTCTTTTCAGTTTTGAGATACTTATCCAACATTTCCTTAGTAATCTTCGAACGGCCATCGATCAGGTAGTGAGCGAACTCATAAGCTTTTTCAAGTCGAATGCAGCCGTGACTCAGAGCCCTCATCTTATTGTTAAATAATCTCTTCGCGTTTGTGTCGTGGACAAACACTGCATAGGGATTATCAAACACAAATTTCAAAACCCCCAACGAGTTTTCTTTCCCTTCCCGTTGTCTTAACGTATAAGGGAAGTTCTTTGCCGTTAACTTTTTCCAATCAATAGTCGAAGGATCCTGTACTTTCCCATTTCGATCGAGCACATCAAAGTTGTTGCGTGTCAAAAAGGTGGTGTCCCGTTTAAGAGCCGGCAGATACTCCTGGACTGAAATTTTACGCGGGACATACCAATAAGGAAAGACAGTGAAGCATTCTATGTTACTGCTAAACCGGGGCGTCTCATTGCTGCGTTTTCCCACAATAACTCGTGATTCCAATACCACGTTGTCGTCTTCAACGACGTAGAACATATACGCGGGTATGTTGACCCACGCAAAAGTTCCCTCGATAGATGCACTTTCGGTTCTCCATCGCTCAAGATTGACCTCGATAGTTCTCACCTTTCGATGCACCTCATTTGAATCGTGTGTAATGCCGCTTAAAAGCAAGGATTGATCGTGTGCGGCAGCTGTGTCCAGAATATTGTTCAGCGCAAGTTTTAAGTTGCGATATCCGATCGTAGCAGGTTCGTGTGCCTCCACCACTTCTTTCACACTTAGTATAGCTATAGAGTCTGAAAGATTTGTGACCTTCAGGCTATCTGGCGCAAAATCAGGTTGCCTGGTTAAACGTCCATTTTTTAAATCTTTAGCCATACTTAGGAAGGCATCTGTCAACAGAAGCTCCATTCGAAGCATACTCTTTACATCTCCCAAGTCCACATTTTGCATCAGTTCCCGCGCATGATAGTCTTGCGGCAGCAGGCCATACCGTCTCGCGGAATTGATCACATCCAACATCGATTTGGCTTTCTCGGTGGGTTTGTTATTCTCCAACCACAAAGGCTTGAAATTCCTATTATCATAAAATGCAAACAATGCTTTTCCATGGCGGAGGTTTTGATACAATTCATCGCTAAAGCTATCTGGAACCAACGCTGGAACAAAAAATGCAGTGACTTCATTATTCCCTTCAACAGAGTGTGTTGTTAGTTTTTGCTGGCACCCTGCTGCGATAATCAAGAGTAGAATACCCTGAAGCCAAAACTGCTTTGTCAATCGATTAATATGACTCGTTTTAAATATCATAATAGTTTATACAACAATAAAACAATAAAGAAACACCTTTAATTTCCATGAGATGTATCAATGCCAATTCTGATAAACATCAGGTATAAATGCAGCAAGGGCACATAACTTGAACATACAAAACATCACCACAATTACTTGTTATGATACAGCATCAATATGTAGTGGAAGTCCGCTGGGACTCAGACCGCAAAGGGATTATGTGTTCTCCGGATCTAACGGTATCGCCAAATGAAAAGGGCTGCATCGAGGTTGCCACTCCGCCGCAGTTTCCAAAGGGAATGGCTGGAATCTGGTCTCCCGAACATCTTTATACAGCATCAGTTGCCAGTTGCTTCATGACGACTTTTCTTGCAATTGCAGAGAATTCGAGACTTGAGTTTGAATCATTCAAATGCAAAGCAACAGGAACCCTTGAACAACTCGATGGAAAATTTATCATGTCAGAAATACTGCTTGAGCCAAGTGTTACGCTTATTTACGATAAAGACCTTGACCGCGCAGAGAGAGTTCTACAGAGAACAGAGACAAATTGTTTAATATCCAACTCGATTAAGTCCAAAGTGACGATGTGCACGCACGTTATCGTTTCGGATACGGAATCAAGGAAGATTGGTTAACGGGGGTAACTTCTTACATGATAAACTAAATTGTCATTTTCTTTTAAGGAGTAAGGAATAGGGAATAAGGAATAAGGGTGCGACCGCTCGAACCGAAACCTTAAACCTCAAACTTTAAACCTTAAACCCATCCGTTCCATTCCCCAAAACCATCGACAACGTTTTCCATTCCGGATTGTGATCAGCAACCAATTTCGCGATGCCTACAAATGGGACAAATAGAATCATTCCGGCAAGACCCCATAAAATACTTCCGGCAAAAATGGCAACGAGCATGATCAATGTATTTACATTAAGACGGTTGCTCACTGCCAGGGGAAAGATCACGTTTGCCTCCAGGTATTGAACGAAGGCAAACACCCCAATGATCCCGATGGGATACCAGATCGAATCATAGGTGATCCACGCGATCGCTATGGGCAGTAGCGATCCTGCAATGATTCCAACGTAAGGCACAAATGTGAGTATTGAAGCAATGAAGCCGAAAAGTATCGCGTGTGGTATTCCAAGCACAAGGAGTCCGATACTGTTCAGAATTCCAACAAGCAAGTACACCAATGCCATCCCTTTAATGAAATTGTAATAGGTGTTGATTGTCATTGAAATTATTTCCTCCAGACTTGCTTTATTTTGACCGGGAAAAATGCGGTATAAAATCTGCATCCACTGACGTCGGTAAAAAAGAATTAACACGGAATAAACCGGTATAAGAAGTAGCATGATCAGTGAAAATGCTGAGGCGCTTATTGCGTTGCTGATCAGGCGGAGAACACCCGTTCCCGATTGGTCAGTTAGCCCCTTTATCCAGGATTGCTGTCTCTCCCAGGTAATCCCGAAAACCTCAACAAGCATTCCACTTAGCTCTTTGAGTGAGCTAATGAATTTCTCCTGCAACACAGGCAGTTCTTGCGCAAAACTCGTGAGTTGATAAATTAACAGTGCCAGCAGCAGGAGACCTGCCAACATGAGGAGACTTATGCTGATGAAAATAGAAGTCAACCGTCCAATTCCTCTTCCTTCAAGCCAGGCACAAACAGGATAGAGAACGAAGCTTATTAAAAGTGAAAAGCTGATCGGAATAAAAATATCTTTCCCGAAGTATAAAATGATTGATCCAAACACTATGTATTGCATCATCCGCAATGGCGTGGTATTGGCTTCCAGAAATTTTGGTTGAACACTCATAAACGCAAAGATAGATTCATCGGAGTTCCGCGTCATGATGCCGGTCAGTGGGAAGACTGATCAACATCAGAAAAAAAATGTTTGGGTAAACTCCTAACGGCTACATGACAATAATCAGCATCAGGATTGCAATTTGTCAGTGCAGCCATGACTACGCTTGGATACCTTGAAGAAAATTCTTCAACTATGATCTCTGTAACATCTGTCACCGGCGACTACATTCTACAACCGAGCTTGATCGAGAAGCATCGGAAGACCCTGGACTGGTTATCAGCCACAATTCTGTGGCAGCGTGAATGCAATTTCTTTCAAAAGCTTTTGGATCAAAATGCACCAAAACTTACTGAGGTAGACGACAAGAAAAAGATTGGTCATTTTCAAAGTCTCATAATTTATTATCGGGATGAGCTTATCATTGATTTGCGCGAAAAGCTTCGAGATCATGAAAATCGCCTTGCTGATATGTTGAAAACTAAGGACGAACTCAAGACTCAATACTTCAAAGAGCACGACGTTACCATGATGGAACTGGATGCTTTCAATGCGACCTTCATGGAATTCAAGAATGAGCTTTTCGAGTTTATTGAGAGGGTCATGTAATTGAACATTTCAAAACGCCCATACAGGGATCTGACAAAAATCAGTTTTCGCCTTGATCATACTCATTCACAATAAGTTTCACGTTGCTCACTTTTGATTTAAGAATTGATCCGCCATGAAAAAAATCCTTGTACCGTGCGATTTCTCCCCAGCAGCGGAGGAAGCATTTTACTTTGCCACCAAGATTGCCGAAAAAGATGGAAGTGAAATTCATTTGCTTTACGTCATCGACAGTTCCCTGGCCAACAACACCGCGTCCGAACTTGCCCATGTTGCCGCTTTCAATGGAGTATTCATTCAGAAGCTCGAGGAACAGCTACAAGAAAAGTTTCAAGGATTAAAGTCAAAATACGATGCAGAGCACATTTCAATCAGTCTCAGAGTAGAACTTGGCTTGCTGTCTCAAAACATTGAGCGTTACATCAAGGAAAAGAGTATTGATATTGTTGTAATGGGGACGAGCGGGGCAACGGGTTTAAAAGAAATTTTCGTCGGATCCAATACAGAAAAAATTGTCCGCATGGCAAAGGTGCCGGTCGTTGCAGTTCCATTGGGATCATCCACTGACACCATAACAGATATCGTATTTCCCGTAGACCCAACAGAGGACCCATCAAATTATCTGAAGGAATTACGCTTTATTCAAAGATTATTTAAGGCTAAACTTCAAATCTTGTGGGTCAACACCCAAAATCTATTCAAATCAGACACCGAAGCTATGGAAGATTTACGGGACTTTGCTGAGGAGTATCGGCTTCGGGACTACAAACTCAATGTACGCAGTGATCATTCGGAGCACGAAGGAATCCTGCGATTTGCAGCGGGGATAGAAAACGCTCTTCTGTTCATGCCTACCCATAGCAGAAAGGGAATCGCTCATTGGTTGACTGGCAGTATCACTGAGAATGTTGTCAACCATGTTGAATGTCCAGTATGGACATGCTCACTTTAAAATAGCAGATAGATATACCGTTGCTGACAATGACCCTCTTGAATAATACATATCATTTTAGTGTTGCGCAGTTAATGCTTTTGACTGCAGGAGCAGCCACTCTCACAACTGGCTTATATTTTTCCAGAAAAAAAATTTGGATCGTTGCATCCTGTATCTTCCTTGTTATTTCACAATCGTTGATATTCATCGATTGGGATTCGTCGAAATACGGTACGATCAGCACCACAATATTATTGGTGACAATTGTAATTGCATTCCAACGAAATCGCTTCTATTCTAAAATTCGGTCTGAAGTCAACCAACTTTTTGACTCTGGCTTAATACGGGAGCCTATAATAACTATCGAAAGTCTGCAGGACCTTCCTCCAATTGTTCGAAAATGGATGATCAGATCGAACATCATAGGGAAACCACCGATACAAGCGCTTTTTATCAAACAAAGAGGTGAAATGCGACCGAAACCTGATGGAAAATGGATGCACTTCCGCGCAGTGCAATATGTTAATGTTGACGATCCCGGCTTTATTTGGAAAGCAATCATCGACTCAGGTTTACTGATACCCATCAATGCCCGTGACAGATATTTACATGGCCATGGAAATATGCTCATCAAAAGCATTTATACCATACCAATTGCTAATAGCAGGGGGCCTGAAATCGACCAGGGATCGCTAATGAGATTTCTTGCCGAGATAATATGGTTTCCCAGCGCTGCACTTGCCACGTATATTCGATGGGACTATTTATCAGAAACATCAGCAACTGCAACAATTGACGACGGTGTTAATTCTGTCTCCGGAGTTTTCACGTTCCATCCTAACGGTGACGTAAAAAGTTTCGAAGGTCTCAGATATCGTGATGTTAACTATCACTATGCCCTGGAAAAATGGCAGATTGATGTAAAAGGCTATAGAGTTTTTGGTAGTGTCCGTATTGCAAACCAAGCCGAAGTGTCCTGGGAAAATAATGGCGAGACTTTCACCTGGCTTAAACTCGAAATATCAAAATTGAAATTCAAGTACGGCCGCGACGCTGGTGAAATAGTAGCTGAAACTTCTGATCTCTTGCAGCCGTATTTCCAATTGAATTGACCGATTTAGACGCACGATATTATTTATAACCATGTCAAGTTATCAGAAGGAATAAGGAATAGGGAGTAAGGAATAAGGCGGGGGTCGCAAAAGTGCGTACATTATACCCTATTCCCTACTCCTTATTCCTTCCTTAAACGTGTAGAGCAAACATTGAAAAAAACATGCCATGAAAAAAATTCTCTGCCCCGTAGATTTTTCCGATGCTGCCCAGAACGCCATAGCCTATGCAGGGAAATTGGCAAAGGCCACCGGATCAAGCCTGCAGCTTGTCAATGTTCAGCCAAGCAACGCAACAGCTAACAGCGAACATCAGTTGGCGGTCGGTGCGGTCACTGAAAGGCTCAATGAATTAAGCGAAGAAGTAAGAAAGTTCTTGAAAATATCTTGCGAAGCGGAAGTTGTAGAATCTCCCAGTCTTCTTAGCGATGTCATCGCAGGAATATCGGAGGAGGCAGATATTATTGTAATGGGATCCCACGGCGTCGAGAACCTTCTCGAATTCTTCCGGGGAAGCAATACATATCATGCAATCAGGCGAACCAAAATACCCGTGATGCTGATCCCAGATGGATGCCTTTATAGTGAAATTGAGAATGTGGTTTATGCGTACGATTACCTTAGCGAGCGCAAATTGCCGCTCAAGCAAATTAAATCCTTTATGAATAGCCTTGTCTGTGACGTAACAGTCTTGCAGGTTAATGAAGAAGCGATCAGTGAAGATGTTAACGAAGAGATGAAAGAACTCCAATATATCATCAGCGAGGAGTGGAAAGACGAAGACACCATGATTCGCTTCGACGCTATTCGTTCGTCAGATATTGCACCGGCGATCAACAGTTATATGAATCGAAATCAGAGCGATGTTCTCGCCCTATGTACAACGCACAGAAATTTCTTGCAGGAAATGTTTCACAAAAGTGTGATTAAGACTATTTCCGAGATAGCCGATTATCCAGTTCTCGTTTTTCATGAGTGAAGTGGTTAAATTCCACTGAACAATTCAACCGATTCGAGGTATGACGGAACCATCACGTTCCAGTTAAAACGATCGCGTATACCCTGGGCGTAGCGTGATAGGCTGGGATCTTCTCCGTGTACCGTAAACGTTAGTTTAGGTTTTTCCTTAAAATTGCCGAGCCAGGCAAACAATTCATCCTTATCGGCATGTCCAGAAAACGAAGTCATATTTTCGACGTGGCAATTAACAGGTACTTCTTCTCCAAATATTCTTATGGTTGGTTCCCGATCAACGATTTTGCGACCGCGAGTACCTTCCGCCTGGTATCCGGAAATGAGTAAGGTATCTTGTTGGTTTCTTAACCGATGATACATATGATGAAGAATTCTTCCTCCTGTCATCATTCCGCTTGATGAAATAATGATCGCATTTCGTTTTATCTCATTTAAAGTCTTTGAGTGTTTTGAGTTCTTAACGAAGACCAACATGTTTGTCTCCAACTGACGCGCAAATGCAGACTGATTGAACCTTACTTTGTGGTATTTTGGAAATTTGTAGTACAGGTAAGTAGCAGACGTCGCCATGGGGCTGTCGATGTAAACCGGTACATCTGGTATTTTGTCCTCCTCCATCAGCAAGTGCAAGTGATATAAGAGTCCTTGCGTTCGCCCCACCGCAAATGCCGGAATCAGAAGTACACCGCCCTGCTCAAATGTTTGGTTGACAATTCGGGCAAGCTCTTTGGCAGGATCGCCACCCGGATTGGTCTTGTCTCCATAGGTTGACTCAATAAAGAGTATATCAGCAGACTCTACCGTTACGGGAGGACGTAGCATGATGTCTGAACTTCTGCCAAGGTCTCCGGAGAACACGATCTTTTTTGTCTGTTTTTCTCCCTTTATTATCAGTTCTGTTATTGCCGCACCGAGTAGATGACCTGCATCTTTAAAAACAAGTTGAATGCTCTCCGTAATTTGAACAGTCTCATCGAAGTGAAATTCTTTGATCATTCCAAATACCTGTTGCGCATCCTGCGTGGTGTATAGCGGAAGCGGGTTTTCATGCTTTGAGTACCTGTGTGCGCTGGCATAAGCAGCTTCTTCCTCCTGAAGCTTGGCTGAATCCAAAAGCATTAGCTCCATTAGGTCTGCCGTTGGATGAGTGCAATAAATTGGACCGTTAAAGCCCTCCTTGATAAGCTTGGGCAGGTAACCAGTATGGTCGATGTGCGCATGGCTGATAACCACCGCGTGAATCGTTGCTGGATCCACTGGAAATACTTCCCAGTTTCTAAGCCTCAATTCCTTGAGACCCTGGAAAAGACCGCAATCAAACAAAAGTCTAAAATCGCCAATATCAAGGAGAAATTTGGAACCTGTAACGGTACCGGTGCCACCCAAAAACTTAACTCTTACGTTCATTGATAATTCATTTTATGAAAGCTCCTCAATTCAGGCTGCGGAGAGCGGACCAAGTATACGTAATTCCCCTGAAAAGCAGCTCCCTTTGACCCCACATAATAAGTTTGGCGAGCGAAAGAATCGCATTCTACCTATTTTAGGTTTTACTGACATAAATCAGTCGAAGCCCTGACCCGGGTCAAAAAGAATGGTGGCCCCTTTAAATACTTTTGAATTATAAAAAAGCAATCCAATGAGAAAGATCCTTGTCCCGTTCGATTTTTCAAAGCCTGCTGTAAGCGCTTTCAGATTAGCTCTCGACCTCGCGCAAAACTCCAAGGGTCGGATCTATCTCGTTCACGTCATTGAATTGCCTGTTTTACACGACACTGTGTTGATGCCTACGCTCAATTTCGAAAAGGAATTGTTCAAAGAGTTGCGCGAAAAAGCCGGGAAGAGATTTAATAAAATTACTGAAAAGTATAACAGCGTCGGTGTGAAGGTTTCGTGGGACGTACTTTTCGGGGCAGTCTCGAAAACTTTGCTCGAACTGATTCAGGCTGAAGAATTCGATCTCGTCGTTATGGGTTCTCACGGAGCTACCGGACTCCGGGAATATGTAATAGGATCCAACGCTGAAAAGATGATTCGCAGATCACAAATTCCGGTACTGGTAACCAAAACCTACCGGAAACCTGCCATCAAAAACATCGTTTTCCCTAATACTCTCGAGACGGATAACCAGTCCGCTTTGATAGAAAAAATCAAGGACTTGCAAAATTTCTTTCAAGCTCGCTTACACATCGTATGGATCAATACGCCGATAAATTTTACTTCCGACGTTGTGACGCGACAGAAACTTGGAGCGTTTGCAAAACATTACGGGTTGAAGCAATACACGCTAAATATCTTTAATCATCCCAACGAAGAGGATGGTATAATTCATTTTAATGAACTTGTTGGTGGAGATCTGATTGCAATGGGGACACATGGCAGAAAGGGATTGATCCATCTTTTGAATGGAAGTGTAGCCGAAGACGTGGCCAACCATACCGAAAGTCCCATATGGACGTATTCCCTTAAAAACGAAGATTCCCAATAACGCATGATCGCTGCACATGACCCGAAGATCAGTACAGCCTGCTATCATTGCGGCCAACCCTGCGACGAAATTCTGTGGGAAAACGACAAAGCATTTTGCTGTCAGGGCTGCAAAGCCGTTTTTGAAATTCTAAACTCCAACGACCTCTGTGAATACTATGCACTTGAAAATAATCCGGGCAACCGAACAGAGGCACACGACAACAATGCTTTTGCCTACCTGGATGAATGGGATATCCGTAAGAAAGTACTCACTTTCGATTCGGAAAATTTTGCCAGTGCAACACTTTACATACCGGCGATTCATTGTATCTCATGCATATGGCTGCTGGAAAATCTTTACAAGCTTAGGAAGGGAATCCTGAAGTCAAGAGTGAACTTCGCGCGAAAATCCGTAGATATTGAATTTAATCCTTCTGAAATATCACTGTCGGCAGTAGCTGATACGTTAGCAAGGGTGGGTTACGCACCTCAAATCAGCCTTTCAACCGAAGGAAATACCGCTAAACATGTTGATCACAAGCCCGTGTTAAAACTGGGCATTGCAGGCTTCTGCTTTGGAAACATCATGCTGTTCAGTTTCCCTGAATACCTCGGGCTGGATTATGCTGACCGGGATCTCATGAGAGTATTTTCCTATCTGAATCTAGCTCTATCGATCCCGGTATTTTTCTACAGTGGCTTTGATTACGTCCGCAATGCGTGGAGAAGCTTCACGGAAAGGAGAATTAATATTGATGTTCCTATTGCAGCGGGATTGATCGCCCTTTTCTGCCGAAGTACCTATGATATCGTGACGGCTACTGGTCCGGGTTACCTGGATTCTTTAGCGGGTCTGGTTTTTTTCCTATTGATTGGACGCTGGTTTCAAAGCAAGACGTACGAAAGCCTTTCTTTCGACCGGGATTACAGCTCATATTTTCCATTGGCCGTAAATCGCCTGAGGAAGGGCAGGTGGAAACCTGTTGTGATCTATGAGCTGAAACGTGGTGATACAATCAGTATCCGCAATATGGAAATCGTCCCAGCTGATTCAATATTGTCCGGCGAGAGCGCTTTCATCGATTATAGTTTCGTAACAGGTGAAGCAAGACCTGTCAAAGCGAAAAAAGGAGATCTCATTTATGCGGGAGGCAGAGTTATAGGCACACCTGCAACTTTAGTGGTGGAAAAAAACACATCACAGAGTCACCTGACAAGCTTGTGGAACAATGAGGCCTTTACTAAGACCAATGAAAGCAGGTACAAAAGTGTGATTGACAAAGCTGCACGCCGCTTTACATGGGTTGTGTTGCTCATAGCCTTTGGGACTTTCATCTACTGGTATCAGCACGACGCCTCTCAGGTATGGCTCGTAATTACAGCAGTGCTGATGGTGGCATGTCCCTGTGCATTGGCGTTGACAGTCCCTTTCACTTACGGCAGCATGCTACGCGTCTTTGGAAGGAACAAGCTTTACTTAAAAAACTCCGATGTTATTGAGAGAATGGCGTCTATCAATCACGTTGTTTTTGACAAGACAGGTACAATAACTCATGGGGAAAATCCGGAGGTAACTTTTTATGGATTTCTAAATCCAAAGGAAATGAGGATGGTGAAGACACTGACAGGATTCTCAACTCACCCGCTGAGCATGATCATTTCAAAAAATATTGAGGTCTCAGCTTCCGAAACTGTAACATCATTTAAGGAACTTCCGGGAAAAGGAATACAAGGCACAATTTCTGGCGTAGAAATTAAAATTGGATCCGCAGCGTTTGTTGGAGCTGAGATGTGCACCCCGTCTTCAGTTGCATCAGTCTTTGTTTCTATTAACGGGGACATAGCCGGATATTACACCGTAAGAAACTCAATTCGCAACGGTCTGGACACTATGTTAGGGCGCATTGGAAGCAAGAAACTGAGCCTGATTTCCGGCGACAACGACTCAGAAAAACCGTTGATGAAATCGGTCTTTACACGAGCAACAACAATGCTGTTTAACCAATCTCCTCATGACAAGCTGAGTTATATTAAGAATCTGCAAAACCATTGCGAAAAAGTGTTAATGGTAGGCGATGGATTGAACGACGCAGGTGCTTTAAAGCAAAGCGATGTTGGATTATCTGTTACAGACAACACAAGTGTATTTACACCAGCCTGCGATGGAATTTTATTGGGTGAGAAACTTCCTGTACTTGATAAATATCTTGAACTTGCCCGTGCATCATCTGTTATACTAAAAATCGCTTTTGCGCTTTCTTTTTTTTATAATGCAATTGCTTTAAGCTTTGCAATTACCGGAAATCTTACCCCCCTTGTGGCTGCTATCCTGATGCCGATCAGCAGCATCAGTGTGGTCGGATTTTCAACGGCGGCGGTAAATTTCGTCGCGAAGAATAAACTGAAAATTTAAATACGAGGTTATGAATTATATATCAGGTGAAGAAGCGTTAAAGGCTGTGAAGCCAGGCCATAGAGTTTTCGTTCATGGTGGCGCCGCTACTCCACATTTTCTCCTTAAGAAACTGGCGGAAAGAGCACCCGAATTATGGAATGTAGAATTGGTCAGCATTAGTCTTCAAGGCGATGCCGTTATTGCAGATAAGAAATACAAGGACAGCTTCCGGATAAACTCTTTATTCGTCTCCCAGAATATCAGGGAGGCGGTGAACGACGGCAGGGGTGATTATGTTCCAATTTTTCTAAGTGAAATTCCCATCCTCTTCCGAAGGGGAATTCTTCCACTGGATGTTGCGCTGATCCAGGTGAGCCCTCCTGATAAACACGGATATTGCTCAATGGGACCCTCGGTTGACATCGTACCAAGCGCCGTAAAAGCCGCAAAATATGTAATCGCGCAGGTAAATCCGCGTATGCCCAGAACGTTAGGCGACGGTATTATAAAGACAACGGCGTTTGA
The DNA here is from genome assembly GCA_023412765.1 of Bacteroidota bacterium. Taxonomy (GTDB): domain Bacteria; phylum Bacteroidota; class Bacteroidia; order Cytophagales; family Cyclobacteriaceae; genus Chryseolinea. Next base: position 14,911 of record JAEZBX010000320.1, on the reverse strand, counting down.
TGCGGTAGTCTTTGCAGAGGAAGAATTGCCTGAGGTTATCGGTGGCAAGCCAAACGAAATATCAATGCGAATCGCGTCGCACTGCGCAGAGCTTGTGGAAGATGGCGCAACACTTCAAATGGGTATCGGATCGATACCGGACGCGGTATTAGCAAGCCTTACAAATCACAAGGAATTGGGAATACATACCGAAATGTTTTCCGATGGCATAATCCCGCTGATAGAAAAGGGTGTAGTCACAAATCAGCATAAGAGAAAACATCGCGGAAAAACAGTGACTTCATTTTTGCTGGGTAGTCGCAAGCTCTATGACTTTGTTGATGACAATCCCTCCGTCGTAACTTTAGCGATAGACTATGTAAATGATACTGCCGTGATACGCACTAACCCTAAAGTGACAGCGATAAATAGTGCTATCGAAGTAGATATTACAGGACAAATTTGTTCTGATTCTATTGGTACCTATCACTACTCGGGTGTGGGTGGCCAAATGGATTTTGTAAGGGGAGCGTCGCTTTCCGAAGGAGGTAAACCGATAATCGCATTGCCATCTACGACGTCTAAAGGAATTTCGCGAATTGTCTCTTCTCTCAAACCTGGTGCAGGAGTCGTGACGACCCGCGGTCACGCGCACTACGTCGTAACTGAATATGGTGTAGCTTATTTGTATGGAAAGAATATGCGTCAGCGCGCAAAAGCACTTATAGAGATAGCGCATCCGAATCACCGTGAAATGCTGGAGCGCTTAGCGTTCGAGCGCTTCCGATCGTATGAATTTGAACGGACAGTCTACTAGTCCCAATTTTCCAATGGGAAAGGTGGTGTGATTAATTTATGGTATCGGTGGGTAGCCGTGTTAAGTCTGTTATCCACCAGTGCACTAATAAGTCCGCAGTTAAAAGGTTTTCATTTAACATATAAAGCAATATATGGGTATTATAGTGGGATTGATTCTGATTAGCTTGTCTATCGCAATAATGTTCCTGGCGATCTTTTTTTGGAATATTAAGAGTGGACAATTCGACGATACATATACGCCCTCGGTGAGAATGTTGTTCGATAGTAAGAAAACGAACGACAAACCAGCAACGGAAAGCCAGCGGCCAATGGGTGACAAAAATCAGTCTACAGTGTGAGATGACTCATATTGCGGGAAGGGTTTTCATGTCAATTTTGTTTTATGACGAAGCCCACATCGCAATCCTCGCTATTTAAAAAATACGACGTCCCGGTTCCAAGATATACCAGCTACCCGACCCTGCCGTACTGGGACAATGAATCTTTTAGCTCTGACCTGTGGGTAGAGTCTGTTCAAAAAGTTTTCAATGAGACCAACGCGTCGAAAGGAATAAGCCTTTACATACACCTACCGTTTTGTGAAAGTCTTTGCACCTATTGCGCCTGCAATACGCGAATTACAAAAAATCACGGGGTAGAAGTAAACTACATCCGCTGCTTACTTAAGGAGTGGGAAATGTATCGTGCCATTTTTGGCGGCACGCCCATCATACGAGAGCTTCACCTGGGAGGTGGAACGCCGACCTTTTTTAGCCCCGAGAATCTGCGGTGGTTGATTTCATATTTGTTGGACGGAACAGTCATTCACGATGAACATGAATTCAGTTTCGAAGGGCACCCGAACAATACAACCAAGCAGCACCTTGAAACGCTGAATACCCTTGGATTTTCGAGGGTAAGCTTTGGCGTCCAGGACCTCGATGAGAAGGTACAGAGAACGATAAACAGAGTTCAGCCTCTGGAAAATGTTGAGCGTGTAACTGCCCAGGCACGATCTATTGGCTACAAATCCATAAGCTTCGATCTCATTTATGGCCTGCCATTTCAAACACCGGCAACCGTCAAAAACACTTTCGAGAAAGTGTTAGCGATAAAACCAGACCGGGTTTCTTTTTACAGCTATGCGCATGTACCTTGGCTCCGGCCGGGTCAACGTGGCTATGAAGATGCAGATCTTCCGTCTGACGTAACCAAACGTCTGTTGTATGAGTCCGGTCGGGAGGTTCTCAAAGCCGATGGCTATCTCGATGTGGGTATGGATCATTTTGCATTGCCCCATGACGCGCTACATGAGGCTTTCGCGAATGGAAAGTTGCACCGTAATTTCATGGGATACACTACTAGCCAGAGCGACCTTTTGGTTGGACTTGGATGTTCGGCCATCAGCGACGCAAAATATGCCTATGCTCAGAACATTAAGAAAGTTGAAGAATATGCAGCTGTACTTGGGAGTAATAGCCTTGCCGTTGTAAAAGGTCACATACAAAACGAAGAAGACCTTGAAACAAAACGAACGATTGTCGCTATTGCCTGCCAGGGCAGCATAGATCAGAGTGTGATCGAAAAATGCGATCAACGTCAGGCAGAGGCCATCAATGAGTTTATTAATGAAGGCATATTGATTCGAAAAGAAAACGGGCTTAGTATCAGCAACTCGGGGCGGGCTTTTGTCCGCAATGTTTGCAACGTTTTTGATCGTCGGCAGACACAGGATAACAAGTTAGCTGCAAATGTGTTCAGCAAATCTATATGACAGTATAATATTTAAAATATTATACTCCAAAACGCCAAAAAGTGGCGTTTTTTTTTGAATCCGCACTATTTCCATATTAAATTGACGTCCGTTAATAATTCGTCAATCATTGTTCCACGGTGACGCTATACGAAATCTTTCTAAAAGCGTAATTCAATTTCGAAATTTTATCTTATAATATGATCCAAATCATATACTAACGTAAGCCCCTACTCTACATTAGTACCTGAGAATAGACCAATTGCCCGATTATTACTATAACCTCAAATACCTATGAAAAACTATTTTTCTATTATTCTTGCCCTCGCTACATTCCTTGTTGCCTGCGCCCCTGACAGACCAAAAGAACAGGGAAACGGCGACGCTCACGAAGCCGATGGTAAGAATGCAGTTGCCGAAAATGCTCAGGATGGAAAAGGCATTGGCCAGGTTACATCCGTTACGCTAAATACACCTCTGGAACAGGAACGCATATCGCGCGGAAAGGCAATATATGAAATGAAGTGTCAGGCTTGTCATCGCCTCGATGACCAACGTGTGGTTGGACCAGGCTGGAAAGATATAACAACAAAGAGGAAGCCAGAATGGATCATGAATATGATCACCAATGTCGACGTAATGCTTGATGAGGATCCGGAGGCAAGAAAACTATTGGAACTTTGCTTAATGCGTATGCCAAATCAGAATGTATCTATTGGTGATGCAAGGGATATCCTGGAATACATGCGCCAAAACGATGGGGAAAAATAAAATCTTGCTTAACATAAAAGATAATGAAAACTAATATAATTTCGGGAATGGCGGCCCTGGCAGTGGGCTGCTTTCTCATCGCATGTAAACCTCAGGCTCCGGAGAGCGCAGCGGTCGGTGACGCGGCGTCTCGCGTTTATGTTGCACCCGGTAAGTATGATGAATTTTACAATGTTGTTTCTGGCGGTTTTAATGGACAGCTCAGTATATATGGCGTGCCATCCGGAAGGTTAATCAAAATTCTTCCTGTATTTTCGGTGTTTCCTGAGAACGGCTGGGGCTATAGCGAGGAAACAAAACCCATGCTAAATACGTCAACCGGTTTCGTGCCATGGGACGATTTGCATCACGTTGCTATTTCGACAACTGATGGTGTGCACGATGGTCGATGGGTTTTTGCTAATGGGAATAATACACCGCGCGTCGCCCGGGTGAGTTTAAAAACATTCAGAACTGAAGAAATTCTGGAGATACCAAATAGCGGAGGAAACCACTCTTCCCCTTTTATAACAGAGAATACAGAATACGTTATTGCCGGAACTCGATTCAGCATACCTATGGGGGGCAAGGATGTTCCCATCAGTTCGTATAAGGAAAACTTTAAAGGCTCGATAAGCTTTATCAAAGTGGATTCCGCGGATGGACATATGTCTATCGCCTTCCAATTGAGGACACCTGGATTCAACTTCGACCTGAGTCGTGCTGGAAAAGGTCCGTCTCATGGTTGGTTTTTCTTTTCCACTTACAACACTGAACAAGCCTACACATTGCTGGAGGTAAATGCTTCACAGAAAGACAAGGATTTCATCATGGCCATAAACTGGAAGAAAGCTGAAGAATATATTGCCCAGGGAAAAGGCCGCGTTGAACGGTCAAACTACGCCCATAATTTGTACAACGAAAAAACACATTCCGCAACTTCCACCATGCGAAACGAAGTCAAAGTACTCGACATCTCAGAGTTCCCCGACATAGCATATTTCATCCCCTGTCCTAAATCGCCTCACGGTACCGACGTTGACCCGACGGGCGAATACATTGTTGGTAGTGGAAAACTCGCTGCAACTATGCCAGTGTTCTCATTTACTAAAATCCAGAACGCAATAGCAAACAAAGATTTTGAAGGTGATTTCAGCGGCATCCCTGTCATCAAGTATGAATCGGCGCTTCACGGCGAAGTGCAGAAGCCAGGCCTCGGTCCACTTCACACAGAATTCGATGAAAAAGGAAACGCATACACATCTATGTTCGTCTCTTCAGAAATAGTTAAATGGAATGTGAAGAGCCTGGAAATTTTAGATAGAGTTCCTACTTATTATTCCATTGGTCACCTCAGCGTAATGGGCGGCCCGACAGCTAAGCCGTATGGCAAATATATGATCGCTTACAACAAGATCACGAAGGATCGCTACCTGCCCACGGGCCCTGAGTTGGCTCAATCTGCACAGCTCTACGATATATCGGGCGACAAGATGAGATTGCTGTTGGATTTTCCTACAGTGGGAGAGCCTCACTACGCTGAAGCAATTTTGGCAAGCATGGTTCAGGAAAACTCAGTAAAATTTTATAAGATCGAAGAAAACGAACATCCTTATGCAGCCAAAGGTGAAGCGCAAACGCGTGTAGAGCGCAAAGGCAAGGAGGTTCATGTGTATATGACAGCGATACGCTCACACCTCACACCGGATAACATTGAAGGTGTGAATGTCGGCGAGGATGTTTACTTCCACGTTACCAATCTGGAACAAGATTGGGATGTGCCACACGGGTTTGCAATTAAAGGTGCGAATAATGCAGAGATCTTAATAATGCCGGGAGAAACCCAGACCTTGCATTGGAAACCTCAGGCAGCCGGTGTTTATCCTTTTTACTGTACAGACTTCTGTTCAGCGCTTCACCAGGAAATGTCAGGGTATATCAGGATTTCAGCGGCAGGTTCAAATACTCCACTGAAGTTTTCGACCGGAAAGATTGAAACACCGGAAGGCGCAGGGAATTAGCGACAGAGTTATCGCCGGCCGTTGATCGGAAAAAGGACAACTAGTGACAGGTCTAGTTAATGAACTCACTCCAGCCACTAACGGTTGGAGTGAGATCTTTTACAGCAGCTACTATGAAAAAATTAAAGTTGGTATCCAGAATCGTTATTGCAATTTCCGCTTTGATGCTTCTCGCAGCATATTTTGTTCCGCTCTGGCGGATTCTTATGTGGGCTCCTCAATATCCGGAGGGACTCGAAATGAAAATCTGGATCGACAATATTACAGGCGATGTCAAGATCATCAGCGCATTAAATCACTATATCGGTATGCGCCACATCGAAGTGAACATGTTCCCTGAATTTGGCTACATGATATACATCGTGGCTGTTGTAATTGCCTTTGGGATTCTGGTGAGCATAGTCAACAGACGCTTTATGCTTGTGTCATACGCAATTTTGCTGGTAACATGCGGCATTGCAGCACTGGTCGATTTTTATCTGTGGGGCTACGACTATGGCCACAATCTTGACCCCACAGCTGCCATCGTTGTGCCCGGCATGGCTTATCAGCCGCCTGTGATCGGGACAAAACAGTTGTTGAATTTTACTGCCTTCTCAGGACCTGACATTGGAGGATGGATCTTCGTGGTTTCCGGCGTATTAGTTATAGCCATACTTGTTTACGAACTTTACACTTCCAGAAAGAAGATATGAAGCACCTTCCAGCCATAGGCCTGTTATTTCTACTACTGGCGTGCAGCACTGACCCTGAGCCTATCGCATATGGCACAGATGCCTGTCACACTTGCAAAATGACACTCATGGATAAGAAATTTGGCGCAGAGCTGGTAACACAAAAAGGGAAAGTCTATAAGTTTGATGACGTCAACTGCATGCTCACCTTTTACAATGCACCAGAAAACAACTCCGAAAAATTTGCGCATAGGCTGGTGGTTGATTTTATGCAGCCTGGAATGCTAATCTCTGTGGGTGATGCATACTTTATAAAGTCGCCTGAAATAAAAAGTCCAATGGCGAGCCAGATAGCGGCCTTTGGATCTGAGGCAGGTATGAATAAAATGAAGCAAGAATGGGACGGAATCTACCTGGTATGGGGCGAAGTAGTTACACAATTCAAGAAATGAGCAGAAACTTTTTCTTTGCTTTATGTTTACTACCCACTTTTCTGTTTTCTCAGAGCCTGGTCGTAGATCTAAAAGGAGAAATTCGTTCGATCAAACAAGCCGTTAATGACGCGAATGCCGGAGATACCATCTTTGTTAAAGCTGGTCATTACAAGGAAGGAAATATACTCATAACGAAAGGGCTTGTGATATTGGGACAGGGAATGCCTGTTCTTGATGGAGAGGAGAAACATGAGATCATTACTGTTCAGGCAAATGATGTTGTCATTTCCGGACTTAAACTGATTAACACGGGCAGGGGCAGTATTGAAGACATTGCGGCCATCAAGATATCGGATTCAAGACGTGTTCGTATCGAAGGGAACATTATCTCAAAAACATTTTTTGGAATACACTTTTCAAATTCTGCCGACTCGTGGATTATCAATAATCAATTGCAATCATTTGCAACCGCAGAACATGAAATCGGCAATGGGATCCACCTTTGGAAATGCAACAATATTACGATTGACAAAAACACTATCGAAGGGCATCGCGATGGTATCTATTTTGAATTTGTTACCAACTCGCATATTACAAATAATCGCAGTGAGAAAAATATTCGCTATGGTCTTCATTTCATGTTCTCACATAACGATGAATATCGCAACAACTTTTTTGTTGATAATGGCGCAGGAGTAGCCGTCATGTACACAAAGAACGTTAAGATGTATAACAATACCTTTGAGCACAATTGGGGTGGTGCTGCTTACGGATTACTTCTTAAAGACATCCGCGACAGCGAAGTTATTAACAACACATTTCTTAAGAATACCATTGGCATACACCTTGAAGGAGTCAGCCGGACGCTGTTCGATAGAAACAATTTCTGGGAAAACGGATATGCTATCCGCCTGCAGGCAAGCTGCGACGAAAATGTTTTCAGTCAAAATAACTTTTCGACCAACACGTTCGATGTCGCCACTAATGGAACAATGGTCTTGAATACAATGAACGGGAACTATTGGGACAAGTATCAGGGGTATGATCTGAATCACGACGGTGTTGGAGACGTTCCCTTTCGCCCGGTCAATCTTTATGCTATGATCGTAGAACGGATTCCCTCAGCCGTGCTGCTATGGAGAAGCTTTCTCGTGTTGCTGTTGGATCGCGCCGAGCGGGTGATTCCTGTGGTAACACCTGAAAATCTCAAAGACAATTCACCATCGATGAAACCTTATGATCGAACTCAGGCAGGTTAGTAAGAATTTCGGCAGGCTGCAGGCGCTTGATCAAGTCAATTTAAAATTCGAAGCAGGAAAGTCGTACGCGATGATTGGTCCGAATGGGTCAGGAAAAACCACGCTGATCAAGTCTATACTCGGAATGGTCATCCCAACCGCAGGTGAAATCTTTGTGGATGAAGAAAACATCAAAAACCACTGGCACTATCGAAACAAGATCGGATACATGCCGCAGATCGGACGATATCCTGATAACATGCGTATCGGGCAACTCTTCGAAATGATGAAAAACATACGCACAGGTGAAGAAAATTTTGATGAACAGCTAATAAAAGAGTTTCATCTGTCAAAAATGTTCGACAAGCGCATGCACGCTTTGTCCGGGGGCACCCGACAAAAAGTAAGCGCCGCGCTGGCGTTTTTGTTCCATGCTCCTATCATGATTCTGGATGAGCCTACGGCCGGGCTTGATCCCGTTTCTGTAGAGATTCTTAAGGACAAGATCCTTCGCGAAAAATCGCAAGGCAAATTGTTTGTAATCTCTTCACACATTCTCAGCGACCTCGATGAACTATCGGGTGATATCGTTTACCTGTTTGAGGGTAAAATTCAATATAACAATACGATCGCTGCGCTGAAAGAAGAGACGCAGGAAGAACGCCTGGGGAAAGCAATAGCGGTATATATCAATCAAAATTCACTGCAACACAACCTTCAGGAATAATGTCGCGGATAATCAAATATATTTTTTACGATATACTGCGAACGCGGTTCATCCTTCTTTATACGATTTTTTTGCTCGTCTCTAGTTTTGCCATGTTTCAGCTCGATACTGACACCGGCAAGGTTATTATGAGCCTCATGAATATTGTTCTTATGGTGGTACCGCTTGTAAGCATCGTCTTTACTACGATCCATTTTTATAATTCGTATGAATTTATCGAACTGATGCTCGCACAACCTGTAAACCGGAAAGTCATCTTTTTAAGCGAATACATTTCCACGTCCCTTTCACTTTGCATTGCCTACCTCATTGGTGTAGGTGTGCCTATTTTGATTTACGGTGCATCTGGTGCAAGCGTAACGCTGATTCATGCAGGATTAATGTTGACCATGGTATTTGTTTCACTTGCATTCCTTGCATCCGTTCTCACGAGAGATAAGGCGCGGGCTATTGGCATTACACTCCTGTTCTGGTTTTATTTCTCGCTCATTTACGATGGACTGCTGCTTTGGGTCATTTACACGTTTGGCGATTATCCCCTTGAAAAAGTAACGATAGGGCTGATCGCGCTTAATCCCATAGACCTGGCGCGGATCATGATGCTTTTGAAACTTGATATCTCAGCCCTAATGGGATACACAGGCGCATTCTATCAAAATTTTTTTGGTGGCCTTGCAGGAACTGCTTTCTCCGTTGGAGTACTCGTGCTGTGGGTGGTAGTTCCACTGTTTGGCGGCATGAGGATTTTTGCAAAAAAGGATCTTTGATTCCTGGATATCTTAACCATGAATTAAATCCCTGCCGATACCGTTACCACATTAAATATTTTTTTGAAATGACATCCAAAGCGAGAGACATAACAAGCAGGCACGACATTCAAATCCTTGTCGATAACTTTTACGAAAAAGTGAAGGTCGACGATTTACTCGGACCCGTTTTCGCGGGACTTAATTGGCCGCACCATTTGCCAATAATGTATAATTTCTGGTCATCAATGCTGCTTGGTGAGCAATCATATCGGGGCAATCCATTTGAAAAACATGTACGTCTTTCAATTACAAGAGACCACTTTAAGCGCTGGCTCCAACTGTTTAAAGAAACCGTAGACGAATATTTCATGGGAGAAAAAGCGGATGAGGTAAAAATGCGCGCGGATTCTATCGCGGGCATCTTTCAGCATAGAATGGGACTGATTCATTGAATTCCGACTCGACATTCCGTTCCGTTGTGATCTGAATCATAGGAGCCGGTATCCATTCGCCTTATTTTGATTGCCATAAACCTAATCCTATGGAATCAAGAAGGGGCTTTATCCATTTCCTAATGAATCCGAAAAAGTGGTGGATTCCACTAACCTTCATCTTCATGGTAAGTATCACAGGTGTGGGGCTTATCGGATACGAGACCTACTATGAAGCTCCTCCTATACCAAATTTTGTCGGCGAATCCGGCGGGGCCATTGTAACCGAAAACGACATTCTGGACGGGCAGGAGACATTCCAGCGGCTCGCGCTGATGGATTATGGCAGCATGTTTGGGGATGGGGCGAATCGAGGACCGGATTTCACCGCGCAAGCGCTACATCAGGTCACCATATACGTCACCGACTACCATGCAAACGCACCCGATCTCAGTAAGCTAGCCTTTCTTGGCGCTAAGGAACAGGTTAAAAGAGAATTACGGGCGAACAAATATGAAAAGTTGACGAATCGCGTGCAGCTCACCCCGTCACAAGAGTATGCATATCATCGCCTGGTTGACTTCTACATCGACTACTTTTCCACCGGCAACCAACAACAGTCACTAAAAAAATTCTACACAACCACCGAAGACATTAAAAAACTTTCCGCTTTCTTCTTCTGGGGCGCATGGGTTTGCAGCGCAGAGCGACCCGGAAAAAATTATAGCTATACACACAATTGGCCATACGATCCTGATGCAGGAAACCTTCCCGGCACGCCGGTCATCTTCTGGACAATTGTCGGATCGATGGGCCTGGTTGTTGGGCTAGGTCTGGTATTGTTCTACCATGGACGTCTTGAAAAATTATCAGATCGAACATTTATCGATAACTCAAGACCGTTGATGACCCAAAACGGCGTTCACAACTTTAAGCCTACACGTGCTCAACGCGCGACCTATAAATTCTTTTATGCTGCTATCCTGGTATTCCTGTTTCAGGTCATTGCCGGAATAATTACGGTGCATGATTTTGTGAACTTCACCGTTATTTTTGGCTACGACCTGCGTGAATTATTGCCCATTACAATCAGTAGAGGCTGGCATGTTCAACTGTCATTGTTGTGGATATCAGCATGCTGGATCGGCGCTTCGCTGTTCATTACGCCATTCTTTACAAAAGAACCAAAGAATCATATCAAATACGTTAATACCATTTTCTGGATGGTGGCTATCCTGGTGGCTGGCTCGATAATGGGAATATATATTGGCCCGATGGGTCTTACCGAATATTGGTATCTGTTGGGAAATCAAGGTTGGGAATATGTTGAGCCTGGGAAACTTTGGCAGGGATTATTGTTCATTATTTTTGCGCTATGGGCAGTGACTTTATTTAGAGCATTGAAACCGGTCCTGTCCTCAAAGCGGCCCTGGGCTCTTCCCAACTGGCTCGTCTATACAACGGCCAGTATACTGGTTTTGTTAATCTCCGGTTTCATTGCCACGCCGAGAACAAATTTTGTCATTGCTGATTTCTGGCGCTGGTGTGTCATACACATGTGGGCCGAAGCATTTTTCGAAGTGTTTACAACGGTGTTGGTAGGCTACTTTATGGTGTTGATGGGCCTTGTAAGCAGAGATTCGGCAATACGCGTAATCTATCTTGCTACACTGCTTTTCCTTGGTTCCGGGTTGCTCGGCATATCGCATAATTTTTATTGGAACGCAAAGCCGGTTGCTACCATGGCACTGGGATCGGTATTTTCCACCCTTCAGGTGATACCGTTGATCTTGCTTACACTAGAGGCCTGGCGCTTCCAAAGGTTACCGAAAATCGCAACGGAATCTCTTCAAAGCAGAAACGGAAACGGCACTGTCACGGCGTTTGGTCTGTCAGACATCTTCCTGTTTTTAGTGGGAGTCAACTTCTGGAATTTCTTCGGCGCCGGCGTAATGGGATTTATAATCAACCTCCCTTTGGCCAACTACTATGAACACGGTACATATCTGACCGTCAATCATGGTCACGCAGCTTTGATGGGCGTGTATGGGAACCTTTCTCTGGCTGCCATCCTGTTCTGCATGAAACTATTAACAGACAACAAAGCATGGCGGCCTGGCCTCGTGCGAGTTTCATTCTGGTCAATTAATACCGGGCTCATGCTGATGGTTCTGTTGGACCTTTTTCCTGCGGGAATTCTTCAGTTTAATGCCGTGGTAGATAACGGTTTATGGTTCGCCAGATCAAATCAATTTCTCGAATTGAAAAGCTTCCAGACTCTCACTTGGCTGCGAATAATCGGAGGATCAATCTTCACGCTGGGCGGTGTTTTGCCCCTTGTTTACATCGTCCTCAAAGCCGCTGGAAATCTGAAAAAATACACACCTGCTCCGGCGCCACGGAAAAAATTTGAGATGGAAAAGATCGTTTGATAAACAGACAACTCCGCCGTTAACGTAATTAGTTGCACGAACTGGTCAGCCATCCGAATGTGTGCGCGAGTCCATTGCAGCTACGCTATATGATTTCAGTCATATGACGCCGATTATGAATTGCGGTTTTTTGAATGTTTAAAGACAAATACTTTTTATGGCTGCATCTCCCCACACTTTTCATATACCCGTAATGGGCCTGGCCTATACAATCGATACGCCTGTCAAAGTAGCGCGGTTCGGAATCGACTCAGTAATTTCCATAATCGAGGACAAGCTGGTTGAATTAATGCGTAAACATTATTACGATCAACTGCAATTGCCCTTTCAACCGATTTCTTCGAAGGAAGATGATTACAGAGCGAAAAGAATAACCGACTATCTCAACCTGGTTAACAGAATTATCAAACACCAAATGGAAGAATTAAGGAATTCTCCATTCATTGAAGGCTCCGACATTGCCAAATATTTCGAAATGCTTCCCGCAGATAATCTTCTTCACCAGGCTTATCAGAGAATGAAAAGTGCAGTGGATGAAGACGAAAGAACGAGTATAGAATACTATCTCCGCGAGCAAATTCAACCCGGACGCATTGACGTCAACATTATGACTAAAGTTGACAAAGAAAATTATGACAAACAGGGAAACATCTTAACTGAGTCTTCCGACGCACTGGCAGCGCTACGTGGATATGCTTTGAGCGATCTTACTAACTCTTCAATTGTTTTCTCTGCAGGTTTAAATCCACGACTGTTCAATTATTTAGAGAAGTTGTCTGCATTCAACGCAACCGCTTATGGCCAGTTCGATAAAAAGGTAATTATAAAGGTAAGCGATTACAGGTCTGCACTCATACAGGGAAAGTATCTTGCAAAAAAAGGAATATGGGTAAGCGAGTTCAGGATCGAATCGGGACTCAACTGCGGTGGCCATGCCTTCGCGACTGATGGCAGTCTTTTGGGGCCTATTCTCCACGAATTCAAAACAAAAAAATCTGAGCTCCTGGACTCGTTACATCAGCTGTACAATCCTGCTGTCAAAGCAAAAGGATTTACGATTTATGACGAGCCACATCCCATAGACATAACGGTACAGGGCGGTATCGGTACGTATGAAGAGGCTGCTTTCCTTTTTTCACATTATGCAATAAAGAGCGCCGGATGGGGAACGCCCTTTTTATTGTGTCCGGAAGCTACCACTGTGGATGACCATACTCTGCAATTACTAAGTGCGGCCAAAGAAAAGGATATTGAACTTAGCAAAAATTCTCCGCTGGGAGTACGGTTCAACTATTTAAAGGGAACAACTTCGGAAAAAGAAAAACTCGCGCGAATAGCAAGCGGAAAACCAGGTAGCCCCTGCACTGAAAAACACCTGGTGTCAAATACAGAATTTACGAAGGAGCCGATTTGTACGGCATCGCATGCATATCAAAAAAGAAAGATTGAACAACTAAAGCAATCAAATCTCAGCGATCATGAATATGAAAAACAATACCAGGACGTTGTCAGTAAAGAATGTTTATGCATCGGACTGAGCAACGCTGCGATTTTAAAAAACGGGCTGCCGCCGATCAAAAGGCTTGAAGCCGTCACGATTTGTCCCGGACCCAACATAGCATATTTTGATAAAGTTGTGTCGCTGAAAGAAATCATAGATCATATATATGGGCGCACCTCGCTACTAACCAATACAGAACGACCGCATATGTTCATCAAAGAACTGTTTTTAAATATTAATTATCTGAAAGAACGGATGGATGAAATAAAAGAAACAAATGACAAAGTAAGAAAAGACCTTGTTACCTTTTGCCATAACCTATTAAAAGGCATTACCTACTATCAGGACCTTTCCGAAAGCATTGCGAGACAGGCGGAGAATATTTTCAGACAACAGCTTCAGCGATGCGAAAAAGAGGTTGGGTCTTTCCTGAAAACGATGGAACTGACGACGGGCCTCGAGGTTTAAAGTTAAAAGTTTGAGGTTTGAGGTTTTGTATTTCAATCGGACTGGTAAATCATACCTACGAAACCGGCACCTCACCGACCAATATCACGATTAAAAAAAACACCCCTGTTAACTTTTCGCTGCCGCGAATGCTCTACTATCAATTTTGCGCAGCAAATCATGTTTCGAAGTTCGCACCAGGATTGAGAGTGTAAATAGTCCTTACCGCCGACAGTCATTCTCTCTTCCAGTATGCGTATCTGATCATATGCATAGCGAAGCCCTTTGTTATTTCTGACGATACCAACATACTTTGTCATCAGATTCTGCAAAGACAATTTTATTTCGTGAAGGGAAAGATCAGGCTCCTCAGTGGGATATTCTAACATGGACTCTGCAAACTGTTGCGATGAATAGTTTTTTTCGAATAGTTCACCGATGTCAAGGTAACACGCATGGGCGAATACCAGCGCTTCCAGGAGCGAATTGGATGCCAGGCGATTAGCGCCGTGCAATCCGGTGTTTGAACATTCTCCACAAGCATACAGATTTTGAATGGATGTCCTACCATTTACATCTACATCGATCCCTCCACATAAATAATGCGCAGCCGGCGCAACAGGAATTAAATCAAACCTTAAATCAATTCCTCTGGATAGACAGGTTCTATAAATTGTTGGAAAACATAACTCAACGTTCGCAATATGTGTACAGTCAAGGTAAACAACCTCGGCATCTCCGCTTTATATTTCACCGGCGATAGCGCGTGATACAATATCTCTGCAGGCAAGTTCACCGTTCGTGTGGTAGCGGAAGAGGAATCTTTCACCTTCGTTGTTTCTCAGATAAGCTCCATGTCCCCTTATAGCCTCCGAGATTAGAAATGCAGGTCCCGCTTTGTCATCCTTTAAAGTTGTGGGGTGGAACTGGATAAACTCCATATTGCTGATACGTGCCCCGGCGCGAAAAGCAATACC
>JAEZBX010000314.1 GCA_023412765.1 Bacteroidota bacterium | reverse complement strand
CTCGGTGCCGGCGTGTCTAATATTGTTTTGTTACTATCAAAGGATTTTGTCCTGCTGGTAATTATTGCCATGGCTATTGCAACACCAATTTCGTGGTATGCAATGGACCGCTGGCTCGAGGGCTTTGCTTACAAAATTCAGATACACGTGTGGATTTTCGCGCTGTCCGGATTCATTGCACTGATGATCGCGCTGTTCACCATTGCGTATCTGTCGTTGAAGTCCGCGGTGGTCAATCCGGTGACATCGCTGCGGAGTGAGTAGGGTTAGGATAACCCTAGTTCTGCACTCTGCATTCTGCGCTCATCACTCTGCACTCAAGTTCTGCGATTCGAAAATCAACATTTGAATTTGAACTATCTGAGTGATGAGTGCAGAGTTTAGATTTTAGTGCTCCTAATTTCTGCATTCTGTATTCTGCACTCATCACTCTTCACTCAAGTTCTTGAATTCCGAACTTCACCTTTTTGTTTTCTTCGTCACGCTCTTCTTTTTAGCATCTACCATTTTCGCTTTCGACTGAGCGAGATTTCTTCCCCAAAGAGCGATTTCATCAAGCATTGGAATAAGCGATTTACCAAAGTCAGTAAGGAAGTACTCGACCTTTGGTGGCACTTCCGGATAGATCCTGCGTCCAACAATCCCGTCTCTTTCTAGATCTTTCAATTGCAGACTCAACATTTTCTCGGTTATATTCGGAATCAGTCTGCGTAATTCACTAAACCGTTTTTTCTCTTTTCGCAGATACCAAAGCACGACGGTCTTCCATTTTCCGCCAATATAGTGCATGGTTATGTCCATGGCGCAATGATATTCCTTTCCCTCCAGAACAAACACCTTTTCCTTTTTGTCGATGATCATAATTTTTTTTTCTAAATAATTCTATTGAGGCGGCTCAATTTTCCAATTCCGTCAAAAATGATAGTACATGTCATTTGTGAAACGTATTGGACCTTGTGGATTGCCCGATTACTTTTACATCACTATATAAACTATAGTAACTGTCAAAAGTAAACATAAAACAAAATATAACAGTATGAAAATTGCAGTATTCGGAACAGGAATAGTTGGCCAGGTTATCGCCAACCGTTTAACTGGTTTAGGCCATTCAGTGATCATCGGTACTCGCGATGTTGAAAAGACGATGTCACGGACTAGCAAAGATGCTTATGGAAACGAACCATTCAGCGTGTGGTACGAACAAAACAAAACATCGATCAGACTCGGTACGTTTGCGGAAGCGGCTGCTTCGTCGGAATTGATTTTCAACTGCACCATGGGCCAGGCGTCAGTCCAGGCGTTGCATGATGCGGGTGAGAACAACTTGAGCGAGAAAATACTTGTCGATGTATCTAACCCATTAGATTTCTCTAAGGGAACGCCCCCAACGTTATCACCTGGAAATACAGACTCATTGGGTGAACTAATTCAAAGAACATTCCCCAAATTAAAAGTTGTCAAAACCCTCAACACTATGAATTGCTTCCTGATGGTCAATCCGTCTGCAATTGCCGACGATCATAATGTGTTCATGAGCGGAAATGATATCGCAGCAAAGAGCGTGGTCAAGGATATTTTAAAATCATTTGGTTGGAACGAAAGAACAATTATAGAGCTCGGTGATATTACTAGCGCCCGTGGCACAGAGCAATTGCTTCCAATCTGGATTCGCCTTTACGGTGCCTTACGAAATCCAATGTTCAATTTTAGGATCGTTATTGGCCAGGTATAATATTGGAGGATTGAAGAACTCAACTTTTACATTTTGCATTGTGGGTTTTACAGTTGCGTTTAACCATCCAATGTAAAATGTAAAACTTTTTTCCGAGCGTGTAGAAATTTTGTAGCAGTTGCAGGCAGAAACAACGCCTAATTCGAGGTTTTCGCTCTAGCACGCTAATTGTCGCCTGATGTCTGTATTAATAATGTTCACATAACAAGCAACAAAATGGAAAAGGCAGAAGCAACATTAACAACGAAAGAAACGATCGAGGTATTAAATGACTTGGTAGCAATAAATAATGACAGGATAGCCGGCTACGAGAAAGCGATCGAAGAAACCAAGGAAACTGACCAGGATTTAAGATTGCTTTTTACATCGATGATTGATGAAAGCCGCCAGATAAGGCTAAACTTAACCAATGAAGTGCAGGCACTTGGTGGAGAATATGACAGGGGAACTACTGCCAGCGGAAAGTTATACCGCGCCTGGATGGATGTGAAAGCTGTTTTCACCGGTCACGACCGTCACACAGTTTTGGCCAACTGTGAACGTGGTGAAGATGCAGCTCAAGATGCTTATAAAGAAGCGCTGAACGAAAACAATGTTCCAGCTTATATTCGAACGATGCTTACTGAGCAGAAGCAAAAGTTGAGAGCATCACACGACAAAATTAAGGCGCTGCGTGATGCGGCAAAATAAACAATATTGAATTCTAAGATTAGAGCCGGAGATTTCTCCGGCTTTTTTTGGGATCTTCAACTCACTTAGGAAAGATTCCGCAAGAACACACCATTGCCGAAATCTACATTGTTACAAAAAAGCGATAAAACTTTAGGTCTTTCGCTGGATGAACTGATCCAGAATTCGCATCCCAATCGTTTGTTGTCGATCTGGTCATAAATAATGAATCGCGGATTATCATAGTAGCAGTTAAAGTTCGCAAGCTTGCGAATGTGTTTGACTGCAGCATACCAGAAGTTTCCCGAGAAATGTGAAATGTTATACATCTCTCGCCAGTTTACTCCAACTACATCATAGTGTGGTAAGGCAAGCATACATGTTTGCCATTTTTCTACCAACTCACGCATCATAAGGTGCCTCCATTTCGTTTTAGTCTGATCATCCGGATTGCTGACACCTTTACTATGCAGGTACAAGACGTACCCGCTATTATTTTTGGCAAAAATTTCAATCGCACGCAATGCTGGTGTTTCGAAATAAGTCATGTCCTCACCGTGAAATACGATGTTGCTCTTGAGATTCAAGTTACTGCAAATACTGCTTATCGTTAAAAGATCCTCCGAAGTTCCTAATACCGAGAGATTTATTTGTTCGAATCCGTTTCGGCTTAACTGTGTCACTTGTTCCTGAAAGACCTGCTTCCAGTTTCCCATGCAGGCGAGGTGATAGAATACGTTGACAAAATTCCGTATGTACTCTGCTTCGGATTTTTTGTAATCCAACAACAACGCATAGTGCTCCTCGTAGTTGAGTACGTGCGGCATGGAAAGACCCTTTGCTTTTGCGTTGAAGGCAGTGTCAATAATTCCACATCCCCAGTCTGCGTCGAGCAGATCACATTTGTAGGATGATTCATTGAAGATTCGGAGCGCCGCTTTCCAAACTGTTCCGTTCCATGCCTGCCCTTCTTCGTACCATTCGGGTTCGCGCTGATGCCAGGCATCCGGAGGCATGCAGTCATGTACGACAATAACCCCACCGTTGCGAAGTACGCGTAGCGCATTCAGAATATCTTTTGAAGCTTGTGTTTCCGTATGAATCCCATCGATAAAGACGAGGTCATATTTCTCCTGACAAGCTTCAAAGAAATTATCGGCGCCATGCCCTGTAACGAAACGCTTGTGCTCGCAATGAACGTGGTTGAACGTGATGTGCCTTTCATGCGCACCGATTTCAAGATATCGGCGGAAATCACGCAGTCGGATCAGCCAGTTGAGTAGATCGGTACGTACCATATATACGTATTATTAAGCAAGGGTAACGGATGACAATAAAATCCACGGTTATATTTCTTCATAAACAGGTGTCGCCTTTCCCATCAACGAGGCATTGTGATCGATAGAGGCCCGGATGTCTTCACCCTGGACCGACGAGCGAAAAATTTCCGGAGGATAGTCAATCGCCGGAACCACACCCCAGTTGTTTAGGTCGAGATCAAATGAATAGAAATAATTTCGGGTGTCGGTTGGTGAAATGAACGGACCCCATCCTGGCTGAAGACCGGCAAAGTTACATCGCTCAGAGATCTCGGCGTGTTCATAACCATAGAAAGAAAATCCCTTTCGATAGCCGCCGATGGTATGAATGGCATGCCTGGAAAAAAACAGCATCACGCCTGTACAGGAATCATATTCACAAACACCCTTTTCATTTCTCTTGATGTCGAATCCGGATGGCAACGGAAAGATGTGCATCATGTGATGCAAACTATTTTGAATCGCTGTTTCAATGTATAACGACTCCCAGCCAGTCTGCGAAGGAAATACATCGTCATCGAACAAAAAAAAGTAATCACATTCCCGCTTTTTGAGTAGTTTGATTCCCTGATTTTTCGCGCCTGCGATTCCCAATCGTTGCGCTGTTGATTTAAACCAATGTACTTCGGGGAATCTATCCGCGATCGATTTGTATTGTTCGTCGAACGTTGCATCTGAATTGACGTCGTTGACAACCGTAAAGATATAGTGGTATTTATCGGGCGACAGAACTCGTTTAGTCTGCTCGAGACATAAGGCAAGCAGCTCAGGGCGGTTACGGCTCGAAAAGTTTACGCCGACAGTTGGAATGGCTTCGGGCATTTTTGAATTGGTAACGTCAATTGTTTGCGGTCACCGTTGACTGACACCTGGGCCTGAGCAACAGAAACGATTTTTTCTTTTTGTAAAACAATCAGCGATTCCGATTGGTCAACTTTCAGGTATTGGCCTGTATCTAGAATTTCCCGGACGAATTTCTTTACGCCCGGAAAATAATCGGCATAGTCATGGAAGACAACGAATCCACCAAGCTCTATCCATTCCTCGAAATGACAAAAATCCATTGCGACATTCCGATAGTCGTGCAGGCCGTCAATAAATAAAAGTGAAATTGGTTTGTTCCAATGCACCTCGCACGACTTTCCTTTGATAATGTGCGTGAAGTCTGTCAAACCCGCGTGACTAATATTATTGATGAAGTGATCGTAGGAGGGAGGAAAGGTTGCTAGTCCAATATCTTCATCGCCGAGCAGTCCATCGTGCGTATCGATGGCATACAATGCTGAGGTAGGCGATAAAGTATTCAGGATTTTTCCAAATAGTACAGTAGACTTACCGTGGTAGCTTCCTATTTCCACAACATTAGGAAAATCCGGAAAAAGCTGAAGCATGGACAAGGTTGAATGTATAAGAAGACTTGCTTCGCGATCGCTTAACCACCCTTCAATTTTTTGAATCTCCGAAAGAAGGTCACTATGACTTTTTGATGTGGGCTTGAAATCACTGCGACTGTCGTAGACCTGTGGATGAGTTTCGTAGTTGTTAAATTTGTGACGGATCAGTGAACGAATCGGATCATCAAAACTCCGGTTGACGGGATGTACCCAGTACGCGTTGTGAATTTCAAATGCGTTTTCGATTTGCGCACGTTGAAAGATTTTTTTGTATTTGATGGAATCGTAGCAACACGGATTCTGCAATATATCATACCCAAGAAGTTTTACAAGCGTTGGTAAAATCACTTCTTCCGTTGCCCAGATTTTGGTGTGACGCATGATATCTTGTAGCAAAGTATTTTCACGGAAGATGGTCACGAGGTCACGCGCTGCCGCAGATGTGAAAACCGTTCCTGGCCAGAAGGTCCAGTAGACAAATTGATCGTCACCTCCTTCGAATGTCTTCAGGAACGGTTGCCAAATATTTTTTTCTTTCAAAGCATGTATACCAACAGGATTGGAAGCATTATTCGCCAACACTTTTTGAGGTGCGCTCGATAGTAGTCCTACGTTCTGTCTCCCGCTTAAATATGCACGAAGGAATTCTGAGTATCCACTCCTGATGGACAATTGATCTGAGTCAACGATGGTCATTGTCTCGAACGTAAAATGTTCATGCGCGAAGGCCATGCACCTCAAGGCAAAATCATGAAGGTATCCCCACTTCACCGGAGCCGAATCCGGATGAAACACCACACCATAATTCTCATAAGAGAAATCTGAAGTGAAAAGATTCTGCTGATGACCTCCATTGTATATCAGAATTATTGATTGTGGATCGAGATGATAAAGATTCAACACCATATCGATGATGCAGTCCTCTTGTTCGTGTACCAGGCACGCGAAGATGTTGAACGCATTTCGTTTTTTTCCTTTTTCCGTCAGTGAGGCAACAACTGTGTTCGAATGATAGTCAGCCAGTATTAGATAACGCATCCAGTCTTTATCTCCCATGATATCTTGGATCTCGTTGACAGGATAGGGCTTCCACCAGGCCCCTTCTGTTTTTTTTGGACTTACATTTTCGCAGTGGATCATATGAACGGCAATTGTAGCGTCATCAAGTACGTGAACGCGATCCGGTGTTGTACTCCACACGAATAAACCATCCATCCCCACGTTTATATCTGCAAACTTGTGCGTCTGCCAGAAAGTTTTTCGATAACACAACGAGCTGCCTAATAACCATTTTCGCTGATTGGCCGGATATTGATAGATAAATCCTTTTTTTCGATTGAAATCCAAATAGAAAAGTTTGTTGATGCCGCAGACATCAATGTCCAGTGTCTCGAGAGCCTTTACCTGGTAACTTATTCTTCGTGCCGCGTACCAATCGTCATCATCCCAATGAACGATGATCTCACCCCTGGCATAACTGCAGGCCAGATTTAGTTTGGCGCCCAGCGTGATTTTGGTCTCCAGGCGGTGATAGAAAACAGAAGGGTTGTCCTCCGGCACAAGGTCAGCAACACTATCCGTCCCATCATCGACAATGATCAGTTCCAGTGAACGATAATCCTGTCGGAGAAAATATTCTATCGCATGTGCCACAAAAGTGCGCCGGTTATAGGTCGGCATAATACAAGACACCAGCGGCGTTGTACTGTCGTTCTTGCTATTCATAGATTCTGCAATTCAGATAGAGGAGATTTTGGGATGAGCACACTGAGATGTGTCGCTTAAGGATTGACAATGCCTGGTTCGCGAAACAGGATATGGAAGGTTCCGTTTTTTCCCTCCTGTACTTCGCCAGTGATTGAATGCTCTTGCAATTGTTTAATGAGCGAAGCCATGCGTTGGACTGTCGGCGGGGTTAGTTGTTGATCTTTGCAGCACGACAAAGTATAGTGCGTGATCATGGTTTTGTCTTGCTGGAATTGACCTTTTGAGAGTTTTAGTTTGAGGTTGGTCTGGTAAACCGGGATGTGTTGAAATTTTGTGGCTTTCAGATGGGCGTCTGGTGCGGACTGCAACGCGGAGGCTATTTGTAAAATATGGCGTGGACGAAATATTTTCCTGATGCGATTCTCCTGGAACAATAAGATAAGTGTGGTGATCAGGATAATCGTTCCGGCCAAAATATTCATTCCATAAAAAGGTGTGTTGAAAATCACGCAGAATATTATCGTGATGCTCATCAGGATGAGTGTAGTCCACTGTGCTTCCGATAATCCTAACCAATAGGGGCGCTCTGGATCTCCTCTGAATAATTCGATGACGAAACGGAACAAACCGTAGAGGCTTGAATACAACGCGAGGAAGGTGCCTGGCGCATATCCGGCGAGAAGAAGTATTGATCCAACCAGAATCAGCAGAAAAACAAACGCGGACTCTACGAGTTGTACCGGGAACAAACGAATTCCTTGATAATAAAATGTGAATCCAGCTTCAACGTGTTCATGTGTATAGACCACGCCATGCCTGGCAGGTAAACCATGACAACAACCAACATTGTAGCAACCAATGCGTCCGAAAGCCAGGAAGGTGGCGATGCCCAACATGGTGATGTCAAGATAAGCGAGAATGGGCATATCCAATATTGCTAACTCGGCCATACAGACCAGCAGGATAGCAATCTCGTGATGGTAGTATACGATAACCTCTTCACCCGTGATCCATTTTGCACCGAAAGCGAGTATAAAAAATACGCATGCGCCCGTCAAGCTTAGACCGAGGATCATCGGCACTGACAATCCGATTTGATTTCCAATCAATACTCCGAGTATTGTTCCTACAATAAAGCCCATCGTTCCATAGTAGTGGAAGGAACTTACACGTTTTGAAAGCAATTTTACGGTTAGCCGTGGCGTCAGCATAATTCGTCAATTATTTTTACCACCTTTTCCCGGAGTTTTCTTTGTTCCTTTTACATCTGGCTTTTCGCCTATGTCTTTAAGCAGTTTTACAAAATTTTCGGAACGAAAAATAGATGTAATCTCCGAGTGGTCTTTCTTCATTCCCTCAAGTTCTCTCTTGAGCGATTTAATCTCTTCCTCTTTCACGGCGGCGATTTTTTGATTTTCCTTCAACTCTTCCCTCAGCTTAACCATATCGCCTTCCTGCGTTTCAAGTTTCTTTGATGCTTCGTCATTCTGTCGCACCAATGTGGCGTGCGCGTTTTTCAGTTCTTCATTATTCCTTTTGAGTTGAACGGTTTCCTCCTGTAAGCTCTTCACCGCGTCATCGTCGATTGGAGCAGCCTTTTTTACGACACTGTAATATCGAACAGTTCCATTTTCTTCATAGAGTTTCACCTCCTGCCCGGCTTTTAGACTCCGAATATTGGCGATCGCGCTCATCGAATCCCTGATGCCTGGCTTGTAGGGCACTACTTCTGTTACCGTGATATTTTTTGCTTTGAGGTTTGTTGTTGCCGTGTCGACATTCTGATCTACGACGTCTGTCACTCTTGGACCTTTCACGCGAACTGGCGAAAAGTCCAGCTTGTTCATGGGATTCTTGAAAATATCGGAGAGCAATCCGAACGACGCAAAAGCCCTGTTACCGTATTCACCGATCACACCTTTAAAATCGGAAAGCTGAACGAAGTCAACGGCCATCATCATATGATCAAGCGATACTAGATCCTTACCATCTTCGCGCGGCGGCCGCGTGTTAATTTTGATAGTTACATTCTCCTGCGAGTTGGCATTCCAAAATACCGATGATTCTGTGCTTTGCAGAAGTTTTTGCTCACGATAGACTTTGAAAAAAAGATCAGGTGGTGTTTCATAGCCGAATTTCTTAAGATCGAAAGAAATCCTGAAGCGGCCATTCTCATCCGTTTTCGTTGCACCGAGTTGTTGAGGTTTCCGTGTATTGCTATCCCATGCCTCAACCTGTAAGTCGGGCATACCTTGGGTGGTTTCTCGATCGATCACCTGGCCTGTAGCCACATATGTTTGAATGTTCATATCATTACGATTTCAGGTCACCAGTAATAATTTTCTTAACGTTTGCTTTTTGGGCTTTCGCTAGGGTGTTTGTTTCTCCAGCACCGTACAACAGAATCTGGCAAATGATTTTTTCGCCAGAGGTAGAATAGGAACCGTAGAAAGCCAGTAACCCCAGGTTCTGAATGTTTTCACGTATCTGCGCTTGCTGAAATTGCAGATCCTGTAAACTTTCCTGTTTTTAATCATCACCGTGCCAAGGTAAACGTGATCTCCCTCGTTACATGTCGGACAATCGATGATGAATCTGTTGCAGAACGCGTCTTTCAAATATAGCAGAATGTGTTTCATGAGATCTTTGAAAGCATTTATAGCATCATCATGATAATACGCTATATCAAGCGGCGGATCCTCAGTGTAATTCGGAGCGGGACTACGGAATGCTTTTTCCAATTCAACGGCGGTGAGTGTGTTGACGATCGTGTTCAGGACATACGCCTGATTTCCTTTCTTAGTAGTTGCAATGCCGAATGGAAATACTTGTACAGGGATTCTGAATCCTTTGTCGATGGTGTTTGCGCCGAAATTCCACCTAACAACTTTCGAAAGATCCGACAATACAATCAGCATGCATTTCGAATCCGCTGCCTCAGCGTATGCAAAACGAACAGTAGAACTTGCATCAAGGGGAATGTCGATTTTTGTCAATGGTGATGCCAGGGGGATTTCACGGAAGAGCCTGCTGCCGGCACTTCCTGCGGAGACATACAGCTTATCCCTTACTATGCAAAGATCATCGGCTTCATTTTGACCGGCAGTTGGGTACGGTGTCCCCACGGCACCGGTGTCGATGTTTACCGGATCGATTCTGTCGAATGCACTGGTTTCTGTTCCGATCGCTACATTACTGGCCGCCACATAGGCAATGTTTGTTTCTGGCGGAATAACCAGGATACCGGTAGCATTGATGTCCTTGATTTTCGTTTCTTTAAAGCTGGGTGTTCCGATGGATTCAATTTTGAAAAGTCCTTTGCCCTTCGCTGCGCCATAAAGTCCATTCTTAGGATGATATGCAAGACTAACATATTTGAATGCACATTTTACAGACGATCCATTCACCCAGTCGTGTTTACCGGAAGTCGCATTGATAGAAACGATGGCAATAACTGAGTCTTTGTCATCGAGAAGTCCTGTTGCATACAGCTCCTTTCCATTCGATGAAATGGCAATGTCCTGCAGTTTGA
This sequence comes from Bacteroidota bacterium, assembly GCA_023412765.1. GTDB lineage: Bacteria > Bacteroidota > Bacteroidia > Cytophagales > Cyclobacteriaceae > Chryseolinea. The sequence continues at coordinate 29,964 of JAEZBX010000314.1, read as the reverse complement.
TGTTGGATGTAGAAGGGAATGAAAGAATGTCGTGTAGCATTCTCTTGGAAAGATCATATACATAGATTTTACTATCGCGACCACAAGTGTAGGCAAACTTCTCCAAAGGGTGGATGCGAAGACGATTGTGGAATCTTAAGGTCGGGCCGAAAATGGTGTCAAGGCCTTCCTCGATTTTGTAGCCTGGGAAAGGATGATCATTGTCGAACATGCCGCAAAATGTTTGACTTGCAAGGAGACTTTTTAACTCCTGATAGAGGCAATACAACAACTGATCTTCGTTCTGTTTTTGTTCCGGTTTAAGGTCGCAATTATCTGTTCGCTTGCTTAAGCCGGAAAGAAAGATATATGGGCCGGTGGCACTGTTGAGCAGTTGGAACAGCAGGTTGATTACAGCAGTGATGCGTTGTTGTTCGATTGGAACAGGCACGGTGTCTGTCGCGCCAAAGACAAAATGTTTTTTTACAAAATCGAACAACGGCTTGATGTCTTTATCAAAGTAGTCTTTGATAAGCGTGCCTTCAAGAACTTCTTCCCAGAAATTTTTCCGGACATACTGTTCGATTAGAATAGAAGGTTCGTTCTTTCCATTGTAGGCGATCCGTAAGCTTACTTCACCGTTTCCGTCGTTGTCCAGTAGCCCTGCCGTAGCAGCTTCGGTGACTACGCTGTAATCGAGACCTCTCCGTTTTTTCAATCGGACAATGTTTCCTTCACAGTCGAGTGCATATCCATTTTCGATGGTTACAAACTGGCGGTTAAATCCGCACCTTACTTTCAATCCGCATACTACCCCATAACCATGGAGATGCTTGTTGTGATCACGGAGATCGTTGGCAGCGCACAACAGGTCGAGGGCTTCCTGTACGTTTTGTGCGCCACCCATATCGCAGTTATCGTTTTTGAATCCGATATCCTCGGCGCACAGGTCAGTGAGTGCTGGAAAAAGATCGCGGCAATCTTCCAGGGTAGCAAGTCCGGTATTCACTTTCAACAAGGCAAGCTTGCTGTAGTAATGAGGTACGCCTTTAGGCGACTGTACAAGTGGCAACTCACCAGGCATGAAAGGCGGCCACTCGATCTCAGCCGTTGCTGTACGTGCAGGAATTAACCAGTAGTCACCGGAGCGATAACTTCCCGTTGAAAATTGAATTTCGATTCCATCTTCGAGTGAAATCCATCCGGAAGTAATGGTGATGCCATCGGAAGAACCTGAACCATTCGGCTGATCCCAGCGTCTGAGTTTTAATCTTTCCTTGCCTGCGTATTGATTCACCGAATTGCTGAATACAATCTCCCGTGTAGAAGGATCAACTTCAGCAATTCTAAGAAGTGAATTGGGATTGTTGTGAAGACTTGAAACATGATCAATGATTTCAACCCACTGTCCCGGAGCAAAACTCAGTAGTTCATCCTTACCGATGCTGGTAACTTTGATCTTGCTGCCAGTTACACTTTCTATCGTAGTTTCTAATGTTGCATTGTTCCGCGACCATTTGAATGACGCTGTTGGAAGGTTTCCTCCTTTGTGAATTTCGACACGGTATAACTGATTTTCCAGTCCGCGAAAACCAGATGATGGTTTCAGGCTACATGGGTCGTTTATGGCGAGGCTTTTATTGGTTTGCGCCTTCAGCTTGCCCGTTGGCGCTTTGATGAGATTTGTCCATTCGGTGAATGTTGTTTTGCAGGAAGCTTTTGTATCAGCATCTACTTTCAGCAGCTTCACCTGCCATACCGTTTGCAAGCGCGTTGTAGTGTCTGCTTCTCCAAGCGCTACTTCCTGGATCAGCGGATCGTCGAGGTAATTGACTTCTCTTTGCCAGGCATCAATGTAAATGATGTACGTGCCATCGGCAATATTCACGACCGTTTCTTCCAATGGACTAAGTGGAGATTCGATCGGGCTACTGATCTGATTGAAATGTTGTGTATCCGGATCCGGATAGTATGGTTGGTTAAGATACGTCGATGGCGTGCCCAGTTTTTCTTCGAGTTCGCACAGTAGTCCCTCAACATAAATTCTTCCCGGCTTGATGACCATGCCGAGGTTGGAGTCGAGGCTGATGCGGAAACCATCGTTCTTCTTGGGAACGCCTGCCTTACCGACAACATCTTTAGTTTGTGTGTGAGTCCTGTACAACTGAATATCCAGTTGTTCATTAGGATCCGTATCAATGGTTACTCGGCCTTGTTGATGAATGACACCGCTATAGTGTTTTTTCTTGTCGAATAATTTCCGGGTGATGTCGCTTGCCATATTGAGGGTCTTCTTTAGTTTAATTTTCAGGAGCCATAATAAATCCCCGCTTCGAGCCCAAAGCGCAAATACTCATTGACTCGGGTCCGCAGGTTGAATTCGCGTAACGGTTGGTATAGGTGGAAAAAGGCCCCCATCTCCAGTTCATTCTCCGCGCCGCGCATAATTTCATTCGGACATTTAAAGTCGAGTTGGCAGTATGTTTCATCGCTATATCGGAGCGAGGTGAAAACCGGCTTGACACGTTGTGCGTCGGATTCGGTTGCAGGCTGACAACGGTAGGGCCGGGGTACACGCGATTGAATAGGAACGTAAGAAAATCGAACGCATCCTTCCTGCAGTCTTTCAACTTCGACGGGGAGTTCGGTGAAATCCGCGCCATATTTGGCATGGAAGATCGTATTGGATGCGAGTTGCATAATGCGTGTCTTCACGCGTCCTATAACGGTGCTGTTTTTGATGGTGAGGGGTGCGCTAAATTCATACCCACTTATTCCTCCAATAGCCAATTGTGATGCGTCGCCCACGTCGATTATCGAATCGATGATGTTGATCTCGGCAGTATTGGTGATGCGGATACCTCCGATGATACTTTTGGCGACGTTTACCTTGATGTCGTTGCTGCGAACGGAGAGTCGCGGGTTATAGGTGGAAGCGCCATCAAAAGGGGTGAGTACCGGGCACAACGTACAGTGTGATAGTTGCAGCCTGCTAATTTCATTTTCTGCTCCACTGCTTTTCTGCAACGGTACCTCAATCGCGCCGCCGCAAATCAGCAACCCATTCAGACTCAACGCGGCGTTTGTTCCGCCGGTAACGTTCCATTGCCCATTGATGCGTATCACAGGTCTGCAACCTTCTGCAGCGCGTATCTCGATCTTTGTTCCAGCATTGATTTCAATTGAAGCGGAGACATCATGGTAGTCGTTATTGTGAATTTCAACGACGCCACCATTGGCGCCAAGGCTATTCAATGCGTTGGCAATCGTGGACTGATCGTTGGGAATTCTTACTACCGGCTGGAGCTCCGTGTCAAAATTTTGCAGCCTGCTGTATCCTCCGCCACCAAGGTTCGCCGGGAAACCATAGTAGTAGTTTATGCGGATAGACGTCGGCACTACAAGGAGATTTTCAGGCAACGCGATTCTTCCCAATGCCGGATCTATCCCTATTTTATTTACCGGCAGATTTGACCAATCTGGATTACTGCCCCCACCGGGAACATCGCTGAGATCGCACACACAGATGGCATCTGTAATTTCGCCCGATGGTGGACTCAGGAGAATATCCGAAGGTTTAAGTTCGTGACCATCAACAAAAATCAAAATACTTTTCCCAAGGCCGTAAAAAACTTCTGGTGCCTTACTGAAAATCAATCGCCGAATGGGCAACGGGAGGTGGATGGGTTCCGCAAGATGCGTGATGTCGAATTCTGGTTCTGGCTTATTGAATAGTTTTATGCTTCTTCCCAGTGGATCGAACGTATATCTTCTGTCGTCGACTTTAAAAGCAGGTGACTGAAGTAAGCGATGACTTTGAATTCGCCACAGGAAGATCCCAATGTTGGGAATATTGTATTTACCTCTTTTTGGTTCGATGCGCCTGACGTCAACCGAGTGCGCTACATTATCGAATGGTGAGTTGAGATATTCAAGCTTCACGCGGTTTCTAAGTGACGCCATCGACTGATGTTCGGGACGAAGGTGATTGAGAAACTGTGTAGCGGAGAGCAATGAAAAATATTCAACCACGTTCGCACGCCATCCGGTGACATCAAAGGCCAGTTGCTCGAGCACCCCAACTGTTCCCTTGCGCCGGCGGTATGTGATCGTTTTTGCAACTTGTCCTCGTTGGCTGAAAGGAGCGTTGGGGAAACTGATGATCCCCCTCGTTCCTGTCAGATCTCCGATATAAGGCACGACCCACTCGGCGCAGGTTTCAATAAACTGATCGTCATATAGCTGATCCAGATTTTCTTCCAGCACTTCAACCTGTTCGCCGATTGCTTTAAACAGCGCCTCCAGCGCAGCAGGCTCCTCTTCGAGAAGCGTTGGATCCTTTAACAGCTGATCACGGACCCGATAGATGGCCGGTAATAACTGATATAACCTATCGCCACTGAAACTCATAAATAATTACGGGATGTTATTTTTTGAAGAAGAACCGGAGGATTTGATCCACCAACACGTGCATCTATTCTCTGGTAATTATGACTGCGTTTCTGCAGTCACTGTCAATTCCAGCGGTGCCGGATCGATGGTTAACAATTCCGCGGCATTAATCGCGACTCCACCGGTGTCGGGAAGTTTGGCGATCAGGAGCGGTGTTAAACCTGGTGTGTCGTCAGAGTAGTAAAGGCTATCGACATCAACGGAGATGACACCTTCCTCTTGCTGAATAACGGTGATCACTTCGCTTAACGCAACGGGTTGTCCGAAGGAACGCGCCTTGAACGAAAATGTTGATCTTAATTTCTCTTCCACCGTCGGAAGAATTTTCTCAACGAGGTAGTCAGGGTGAATCTGGATATTTGCTTTCAGTCGGAAAAATCTCGGCTGATAGGATTGCATTTCGATGGCAACGCGCGAGTCACCTCCCTTACGGATGGCTTTCAGTAGATTGTCGTAAAGTACACTTCCACTTTCAATGGTGGCTCCATTGGTCCCGGCGACCGTTATAAAAATACATCTTCTTCTATTTCGCCATGACCAGGTTGCCAGTGATTTTTCTATTCCCGCAAAAGCTCTTGCAAAGTCTTCGAAATCCTGTAGCGACACCACACGATCAAAAGTCATGAGGGTAAGTGTCGCGTTGTTTCGAGCTTCATCCAGTGTTTCTGCGTCGGCGGCATCCTTTGCAGCTGATGGATTCACGGCAGACTTCACGCCCAACGGTCGGGTTAATAGTTGGGAAAGTTGATTAGCTTTTACTAAGCCACCTGTACCAATTCCTTTTCGGTATGTAGCTCGAATATTTTCAGGACCAGAGGGAAGTCGTGATCCCGTTGCACCATTACCGAATGTGACAACGGTTTTTCCATCATCCTGGAGTCTGGTAATGTAAATGCGCTCATCGGATCCGTGGCCGAAGAGACTTTCTACTTCGTGCCACAACACATCGTTCACGTAAATCTTTAATGTTGTTTCAATACCGGTCGCAGAAGAAGCGGAGACATGTGTGAGCGGTGGTTGACGTAAAGTGAAAGTCTGAAAAGATGCGGATGCGTCACCACTACCAAGAACTTCGTTTACCGTTTCGCCATGAGTAGCCAGTGCTACGTTCGCGTTAATCACAACCGAACTTCTGATGTAAGTGTTGGTAAGCGCCTCCTTGAAACGAAGTAGTGTATATCCTTTTTGTACCAGCACTTCTTTTAACTGCATTGCTTCGCTCGCAATTTCGCCTTTGGGATCGACACGCTGGCCGGATAGAATGATCATCTGTCCGACTCTAAGGTTCGGATACCACCGGTCAAGCATCACGGTGTCGCCCTTCACATTATCTTCGATTGGAAGAAGCGCAAGCGGAAGCGGTTCACTTTGAATGTAGTGGGTTATTCCACGGATGAGTGACAACTTATCGTTTGCGCCAGTTTTGTCGTACCAGCATGTGTGGATGTCGGAAGAAATTTTCAGAAACGTACTCTTAGCCTGCAAGCCATATCTGCTACGGGCACAGATCGTTGCTTGGTTAACGTTGAATATTTTCGCGTCGTCGAAATCGGCGCCTCGTTCGAGTGTAGCGATATAACTTCCTGCGACAACTTCTTTATATTCCGAATCGAGAAATACCCTTTCACATTTTTCATCCAGGTCCCATTCGATCCAGCCTGATGGCGGTTTGGGACGATTGCGTGCATCGTAAGCAACTTTCTTCGGCGCATTGTAGCCAAAGGGGGATGCTGTTTTTCGGAAGACAAATGCTTCCAGATTGCCTGAAATATTTTCTGATACGACCATGGCCTGAAGGCTTGTCATCAGTTCACCGACATTCCACTTTTTGGTTACTGCCAGGGCCTCAAGATCTTCTGCCTTCCATGTGTATTGAAGTATTTTTGCGATAACGGCATCCGTGAGTTCTGTTTCTGCGATGGTGGAAATCTTGCCGTCGGCGATCGCTGCTACGTCTGTGTTGCTAGGTGAAACAGAGGTTTGACTTGCAAGAAAGACTTTTGTTATACGTGCTTTCTCATCAATCTTTACTGAGAGGATTTTTTTAGCCAGTAGGGCTGAATTGTTCTTTATCAACAACACGTCACCTTTCTTAAGATCATTTGTAAGATCATCGAAGATCAGGAAACCCGACTGCCGCTGGGTACTTTGCGCATAGGCCGACCGGGGTTTGATGGCGTTCCATTCGGTTCGCGCCTGAATTTTTTCGACGGTTTCGAAGAGCTGTGCTTGTTCACCGGCATCTGGCACAGATTGGACTTTGATCCCTGCATCCAACACAAGTGGTGGCGGAAGTGGATCGATAGTCGTTGCGCCTGGTGTCGGCATCGCTGAAGTACCTTCCAGTGTAAAGGCAAGATATGTATTAGCTGCAACACCGGGGCGCAGTTCATATCCGATCAATCTTGCCAATTGCAGCACGGAAAATCTTTCTGTAGATGTTCGCAGATAAGATTCATTTGCAATCCGCTCCTGGTAGAAAGTAAGTACATCACTGGCAATGGCCCATGCGTCCAGCAGCGCTATTGAAAAATCGTCGGTGCTGCGTTTTCTGAGTGGTGCAAGAGAGCGAAGGCGCAGATCAAGCGGAGAGTATCCGGCTCCTCCTGAAATCCGGGAAAGCAAGCTTTCGCGGAATTTCTGATAGTTCCCTACGCGATACGCGATGGCCTGAAGTCCTGGACGGTTGAAGATCCGGATTGGCGTTTCGGGTGAAAGCCCTTCACAACTATTACATGAGCCAAGATCTGACATAATGGATACGTTATCTACTTACCACCATTCATTTTGAAATTAAGAATTCCGTGTTCCGGAAAATTAGGATCGTTATCCAACCTGGCGATTTCCAATCGCGAGAGGGGTAGTTTTCCCGTCTGGATCGCGTCATTGTTCACTTCATTTTGTCGTTTCAGTTTTGTGATCTCAACAGAAGCGACGCCTGTTACAGATTGTGCTGCCGCATACAACGGACTGAGGAAGACAGATTGACCAAAACTAAAATTATCGGGATGGAATACACCAAGCTGTCCGTTACTCTGCACTCGATTGCTGAACACTTTCAGCAGTGCGCCCTTGACATCACTGGCGAAGTAATTTGGCTTGACGCATATGGATATTTCCAGTTCTATTGAAACATATTTTGGCGCGTCCACTTCGAGATCTTGTCCCGCCATTCTGAATTGATCCATGCCGCGACGGATTTTGTTTTCAAATGCCGGGGAAACTTCCTGGCCACCGAAACGGTCTACAGTAAGAAAGGCTGTGCGCCAACTGCCCGTCCATCTGAACGTGCAGGCACTCCGTTGGATGGTATCAGAACATACTTTCGACATTTCTTCGTAGTCTGTTGCCGTTACAGCGCGTTTCTGAATGCGGAACGCTGCAGGTGCTTTTTGTCTGACTTCCTCGATACCTTCAGGATCAATGCCACCAGTCGCTGATAACGGATTGGTAACATTCAGAAAAATACTTTTGTCACCGACGCCACCTGGAACAATGGAAGTAATTGACTCGCGTCCGACATTTCCAACGGTACCATTGCCGATCCGGTAGGTTGCCAGAAATCGAGTTTCAGCTGCCGGACGCATTCCTTGAATCCCATCTCCGAAGCGAAGTTTTGAAATTCCGTCGGACTCAATCTCTACTACAAAGTTTTTGTCTTCACCGCCACTGTCGAGCAAATCGTTTTTTGGCGTCCAGGTTTCGGTGGTACCATCTTCCAAAAGCGCAATGGCTGGGACCACGTCTTGCATCAACCACTTCATCGCTGCTGTCGCTGAAGGTGGGTTATTGACATCGTAGGTTGCTCTAAACGTAAGTGGCCTCGCCAGCAATTCCGGATTAAACTTTGGTGGTACCGGCACTGGCGTTTCTTCGCTGCAAAAACATCCGGAAGAATCCTCGACCGTTGATATAACAGATGAGCCAACGGTATCCGGATGTAATGAACTGACGGATGTATCGTACTGCGTAAATCCGTGATCTGCCAATACGTTGTTACCCAGTGCGACGCTCACGTTGTCATAAAATGATGTTTCCTCCTTTGACGAGATGCATAATGGAAAAGGTAATGCGTCCGCAGGGTCCCATGTGATCTTTGTTACTGGAAGGCCCGGCCATGGCGGAGAACCGGCAAAGAGTGGGTCGAAGATTAACCTGACATCTGTTATTCTTACGGCATGCCTATGCGCCGGATCCGCATCTGCGGAATTTCCTGTTTGCGGACCTTTAACTTCCTGAAGAATCAAAACGTGTCCGCGTTTTAATGTAGTAAGATCACCGAGGAGGGTTGCTGAAGTCGAACCTTTAGGAAGACAACATTCTTTTTCTCCCCAGGTATAAAAATTCATTCTATTATGCGCGTGGAATAAATCGAGATCGTGCATCGGCTCAAAAACTTTTGTGCCTTCTTCTAAGGCGATTGTCCATTCGTTCGAGTCAACGTCAAATGCCTTCGGCAGTGATGTGTTCGTTCTCGTGAGAAATCGAGTTACAATTTTGCCATTATCTTTTTTTAGAAGGGTAAACCCATTTATACCTTTCTGAACGTCGATATGTACCCACATTCTGGCATTGCATCCTTCGTGCATGTAATAATCTACAAGACGGGCGTGACGTCGGACGGAAACACGTTTGCGCGCTGTCCCCAGGTAAGCTTCAGTGGCGATTGCATCCTGCTGATAGCTGAGGTAATCCGCTACGTACGCAAGGGTTTCGACTAGTGCCATTCCCATGTCTGCAGGATTTCTTTCCCGCCATGTGGGCATCAACACCGACATACGATCCAACATTAGCTGACGGAAACAGGCAAAATCTTTTGCGAGGTAGTTGATCTCAGGTTGTACCGTCGCTTCAGGTCCACATTCACACTGTGGCAGACAATCGAAATCTTTTTTGCACAGAACCTTGAATGAAAATTCAATGGATGAAAGAATCGGATCAAAACCATCAGGCTGATCGTTGTCTTTTTCACCCTTCACCAGACGTAGGGTGTACGGTGAAAAATCACCTGCAGTGCTCACCTTCACGACAAGGTTTTTGTCATTAAACGGTGGCGACATGGGTGGTGATGCCATGCTTTCTATACTCACCTCAATGACCTGGATGTTCCGGATGCGTTCTCCTCCTTCGATCCTGACGTTTTCTTTTCTCAATTCGTCCGGAGAAAGTGGTTTGATAAAATGAACCATCAGCGTCGTTTGCCGCTCTTCAAAGGAATCAGCAGGATCGTCAACTACGTCGAGAAAATCTATTCCGTTAAGAAACGGATGTTCTTTCACGGCGTCGCGTCGGTTTTTATCACAGCAATGATAGATCATGAAATTATTTTCGAAAGACTATCGGATAAACTGACTTACTTGTGATTGGCCTGTGCGGCGAACGGTATAGGCTACCGTCACCAACAGCGTGGAGTCTTCATTGCTCACCGTCACACTGTTTACTTCAATGAGATCACCCAGCCATTGCTGGAGCGCGGCTTGAACCATGAACTGCGTGGTGATTGCGAGCTCCTCGCTATTGGGTTCGAATACTAACTGCATGATACCACTTCCGAAGTCGGGTCGGTTTACACGTTCTCCGGGAGCGGTAAATAACACTTGTTCGATCATGTCGCGAATGTGGCGATCATCATCAGTGGTAGCGGTACCACCAGTGTTGTCAAACTGATAAGGATATTTAATGTTCATAACTCAGGTTCCGATGACCCGCGTTTGTGTGACAACGATCATCAGCGGCGTTCCATTCGGTGCACAGATCGCTTGACTATCCATCAACAGTACAGGTAATCCATTCGATAGTACACGTATTGCGCCGGTTACCCATTGCGCCGTTATGCAGGGACTCGGGGCACCACTCACATTGAATACGCATCCAGCCACCACATAGGGCGCAGGTTGCATCACGATCGGTTGACCACTGACAAACACTCTCGGACTTGGTGAAGTCGGTTGCGCTTGTCCGGCGTGCGCACAAAGTACAGTTGCGCCAAGATGTAAAATCGGACCAGGCATATGATGCTGTTGAAAGAAATCAGATAATCGTAAGTGCTCCGGTATTGATGTTTACGGTGGGACCAGTCATGATAATGCTGGCGCCCTTTCCATTCTGAATATAAATTCCAGTGTCGTTCACAATGATCGACGCACCCGTTGTACTCTTCAACATGATTCCACCCGTTGGTCCGGGGAGATCACTGATCATCATCGTGTTTTGTCCTGTGGTTTGTAGCACGATGTTTGGCGATGCAGGAATTCCTGCTAACGCGAGTGCTGGAACTTCTGCGACCGATCCCCAGAATCCTCCAGTCCAGATGGGGTAGTCGGGATCTCCTCCTTCGAACTCTACCCATACACCTGAGCCAATCAGCGGCACGACATACACGCCCATTTGTGGTCCCGCCATCGGCATACATGGCAATGCCCAACTTGACATAGCCAGGCCTAACACATCTGGCACTTGCACCAGCAGTCTTCCTTTTTGCATAGGGTCTATGTTGTTCAACACAAGTCCCCGGTGCTTTCCATAAAATTTTTCGTCCATAGATTTTATCAGACTGGTACACGCGGAACTGTCGGCATCAATCCATTCCGCGTCAACGTGAAGTCTTGCTTGTATTCACCCCGTTGTATTTTATGCGTTACCGACTTTACAAAATATAAGCCATTGAAAGCATCGCCGGCGCCACGAACACCGACCAGTCTACGCGCTTTGAGAATTCGTCCATAACGTAACACATTGAGTGAACCTGTTCCGGTTAATGTATCGGAAGTGCGTGATGCTTCTGCGAGTCCGAGTGCGATGGCCTGCATCGGATTGAGATTCGCAGTGTTGGTCATCATCGTAAACTGAACGGGTATCGCCGGGATTGCACCGAGTGGTGGATTGAGTGGACTGATATCCGGAATGGGAATCGGAATTGGCGCGCGCGTTTCTTCATTCTGAATGAAAACAATTGGCATCGCTTTCTGCGCTCCGTTATAACTAAAACTCATGGAGTCAACATTGGTGTGCGCATCCATGTTCACGTTCAAAGCAGGTTGTGGTACACCGACTTTTATTTCTGGTCCCCAGTAAGCAGTGTTGGTTCCGGGAACTGGTCCTGGTTCGACGTAGAAAATGTACCCGACATTCCGCGCAAGTTGTGTGATGTACGCGAGATCCGTTCCCTGATGAACTGGAATTCTGCTTGTTGGAATCGGAACATCCAGGAAGAGACTTGGAATCACCAACGGAATCATTCCAAAGATGGCGTACTTCGCAATTATAAGGGCGACTCGTGCTTCCGCAGGCATTGCGGGATAGGGGATACCAGTGAAATTGACCAACCCCATTACACCACTGATGTCTGTACCAGTAATGTTTAGAGTCGACTGACCCGATTCTACATTCGGACTCACTTGCTGATGTCCGATCATGCCATCCATTAGTACATTCGGGGTTCCGTTTACAGTGACGACGATGATTACACGAATGAATGGACCTACCTGTCCCAATAACAACAGCAGCGCGTTTAGCGGCGACTTGCTGCTGAAGGTGAAAGTCATTTGAAACCCGCTGGCTTCTCCTGCAGTAGTTCGTACCTGAATGTTAGAGATCGCGTCGATGATCGCTTTGGGTACAGGGACTGGAACTACCGGGCCGATCAGTAGGTTAAGTTCAATTTTTCCGCGTATCATTTTTCAGAAACCAGAGATTCCCTGGGGAAGCGTGATGCGTAGTTCGCGTCCGAGTGCGTCGGTTAGTTCTTCAGGTTTGATTGCGTTGTTCGCGTCGGCGATCTGCCAGAATTGTTCGGGTGCGCCGATGTAGTTAGCGGCAATATTGTCGAGTCTATCGCCATCTTTTACGCGGTGAATGTTGATCACCGAAAGTTTGTCGGCGAAAGGAATGATACGGCGTTTGACGTAGATAACGGTTTTACCTTCGCTGTCTTCGATTGTCGCTGTTGGAATGCGATGATAGCGGCTTGGTTCCGGAAAAGCATTCAGTGGTGGGTTTCCGGATTGCAGAATATTTTGAAATGGATCAGTCATAATGATTAGGGTATGCTGGTAAGTCCGAGTGCGCTGAGAAGTCCGGGTTTGAATTTCGTGGCGAGTTGTTCTTTTTGTTGCTGATACGCCATGTATAAACTACCACCTTTGTTATCGAAGCCGAGATCGTTGATGGTGAGCACCTGCATTCCCAAACTTACTTTCGCGAGGATCGGATTTAGTTTGGGATCGAATGCTTCTTCTGTGACGCTGAAGTTTGTGAGCTTGACGGGGATCACACGATTTTTATTCCAGATGAAAAGAATGAGTGGTCCTTCTGTTGGAATGATCTCGAGGATTCCTGCTGATGCTTTTGCGTTGTTCGCGATGAGTTCACTGCTTTTCGGATAGACCATCGATTCGAGTGCTGCGAGCAATGGTGCCAGACCATTCTCAGCTACCTCGCTGTTCTGATCCGGAAATTCCAGTTGATCCGTGGCATCTATTTCTGCTTCTATAGTATAGGTTTCGGTTGGTGGTCCTTTCAATCGAAGGGCTTGTGAACGATTCGCGTCGTCAAGTGTCTGACCTTTCAGTGAACGTGATAACGAACCTGGGTTGTATTGCAGCGCAATGATTCTCTCGATCGCAGATGTAGTTGCGTTGAGAAGAACGATACCTGCTTTGAGCACGCGAGGGGAGCGGGGGAAGGTGGTCATGGTTTATTTGATCTTGTATCGATAGCGTTCGTTCAAAATTCCGCCTAATGCAAAATCGAATCGCCTGGAGTAAAATGAATAACCTCGGGGAATTTCCATTTGCAGCGCATCAACCATTTTGTCAACGAGTTGGTCACGGACGAGGTCGTGAAAGGTTCTTCCCGGGTCTGATTCCAAAAGTTTTTTTTCGTAAGCGATCGTGTTCCAGAGTCGTCCGATAGTTCTTTCTGCTGATATAGATCAAGCCAATAATTGAGATACGGATATCCCTCAGTTGTTTGTCCCACGGTTGCAAGTATTGGCCCGATCGACGAGCAAATTTCTTCTCTCAGTCGTTGGAGAAATACAGTTTTTTTTAACTGACCGGGAGATAATTCAGTATCTGAATCATTAGCAATTAATCCAGATGAGTTTTCTCCAGATGCTTCGCTAGACGCGGATGTTTCGTTAGACGCTGTGGCAGCTTTCTGTGATTTTTGCTGAGATTCATTTGCTGCTGTTTCATTAATGGGTTCGGAAGGAAGTGATTCGGCTTGAGCTAAATTTCCTTCGATTGGTGCAGCAGAGTCTCTTGCGGCAGAACATTTTGGACAAGAGCAATTCCCGGCGTCTTTTGCACAACATTGAATCTGCGGCGATGTCGTCAACCGCGGGCGAATCGGCACCTGTGTGAGATTGAATGCACCTCGGTTGCCAGAGTAACCTGCGTTAGAAAACTTTGCAGATAAATCGGTCTTTTCAGCCGATGCTCTGTTTTTTGTAGAAAGCCTAGTCGACTTATCAGAGATGATATGAGAGGATGAAGGTGTCGCCATAGCAAGTCGTACATTATGTTTTACTTCAAGTCTTCCGTTGAAAGCCTGAATACTTCCATTATCAATTTTTATGTCTCTTTATATTTATTGAAAAGAATGCTGTATTATGGCCATCCCTCAGTTGTTGCACGGCTACGAATCTGATCCACCAAACCTTGATACTGCGGAGCACCATTATCGTATGCGCGGCTTTCCTGATGCGGCGAATATTGCTGACAAGTCTGTTGATACGCAGCGATCATAAATTGATCGAGTGTTGATCTCGTTTGACTAATGGCATCTGCTGCTGAGGATGCCTGACTTTCCGGTATCGCGTGCGCCAGCACTTGCGTTTCTGCGGCAACCAGATTTGGACGATACATATCGTTCCAATCCGTTCTGTGAAAGGCCTCGTGATCAATCACGAATTGCTGTTTCCAATATTCTCGTCTGCGTGAATAGGTTGTTACCGGATCGTCGAAACGGTTCCCTCCGCAGGAAGGATGAAATGTACCTGATCGATGTGGATCGAGATCTGCAATAATAGCGCGATAAGTACTGGCCGTTACAGCGGGATCGTTCGCTGCGTTAATGTTTATTCGGTAATCTATTGGTCTCACCGCTGATTTGATATTAACCGTAAGCGTTGCCAGGTAAAATCGCCATGTGCCGCTGTCCCGACAAGCACCATACGTAAAGAGCGCTGCGAGTTTTGATGTTGTTCCGAAATCACCGTCTTGTAGCGTTGGCGTCACACCGCCCTCGGTTGGCGTATAGTTCGGCGCTTTCGGGTTGCGATCACATGCGCCACCTGCTACCGGTGCAGCCTGCCTTGGCCCGGCTTGTACCGGAGTAGTAGCCTGCGCCGGCGTACTGGAGCAACGTTGCAACTGCAATCCTGATTTTAATCTCGTAGAAGAGTGAAGTGCGCCTGCAGATTCTTCTTTAGAGGGATCACTCCACAACGACCGCACTACACTTTCGGCTGCAAGATCTGCGTCGTTCTCCAACGCGTCATATCCCTCAGTTCCTTCTTTTGATTTATTCATCGGCGTTTCTGCTCCGCGTTGCTGAACGGTGTGCGCGAGTTCATGCGCAATCAACGCGTCTCCAATTAACGTCCCTGGTTTATATTCATCAGTGCCGAACGCAACGTGATTACCAACTGTAAATGCTCGTGCGTTGACTTGATTTGAAATTGTGGCAGCATTTGAATCGGTATGTGTCCTCACATTGGAGAAGCTCATTCCAAACGCCGACTCCATTTTTGATTTCACTCCCGATGCCAATGGCTGGCCTTCACCTAACTGTTCTTTGATCGCGTGAAGATCATTTTCGTTTTTAACACCACCTGCCTTTGCCTTGGCCTGTACACCAACCGTTGCAGGTTCTTGTTCGGATGTTCGGCCCGGAAGACTTGCACTTACACCATCTGGGATTCCAATCACTCTTCCGGTTAATGCCCAAATGCTAGCAGCTCGTACGGCTCTTTGTGTAACGATGGAAATATAATCGGAAGCGCTTTTTGCGTTCGCACTGTCAGCGGCGTATCGCCTTACTGTTTTTTCAACCTCCGTCGCGTCTTTTGTCTGATAGTGATCCAGCCAGTGATTCAGATAGGGACATCCCTCTGTGGTTTGTCCCACGACGGCTATCACTGGTCCGACACTGGAACAGATCTCCTCTCTTAAACGCTGGAGAAATTCTGTTTTTTTAAGTTGTCCTTCAGATAGCTCACTTGTTGAGTCGTCTGCAATGAATCCAGCAGTTTCGGTTTCATTTGTAGCTGGCGTACTTTCAGCGGATGTAGCTGCGCCTTCAATACTTTTTGCATTTTGGTCCCGCGAGGTTTGTTCATCAACCGACTGGTCTGTTGATTTTGGCGATACCGTACTCTCGTCCTCTACAACCTCTGTTCGGGCAGCGTTACACGTTGGACATGAACAATTTCCATTTTCTTTATCGCAGCGTTGAACGATTCGCGAAGCCGTCAATCGTGGACGAACTGGAACTTTGGTGAGGTTGAACGTAGCGCGCGTAGTCGCGAAATTGGTATGCTCAAGCTTTGGCGACGATTCTGCAGATTTCTCTTCTGACGAT
The DNA here is from genome assembly GCA_023412765.1 of Bacteroidota bacterium. Classification (GTDB taxonomy): domain Bacteria; phylum Bacteroidota; class Bacteroidia; order Cytophagales; family Cyclobacteriaceae; genus Chryseolinea. The sequence goes on along the minus strand of JAEZBX010000314.1, from coordinate 13,947 downwards.
TTGCTTTTTGAAAGGAGCGCCCCTGATTTCGATGTGGCTTGAGATGATGAAGCCTTACTCATAACCATTATAATGATTACCTCAGATCATTCTGTGTGCAAAGTAATTTTCGAGCGCAGGGTCTTCACATTTTCTCAGGCATTCGCTCTGATCCGTGAGCATTGCGTTGCGTCGATTTTAGAATCCGTTCTTGGCGAGAACATGAGATTCTTCGTGTCCGCTGGATTGTCAATGCTGGTATGTGTTCCACTATTGATTAAAATATGTCCAAGCTCATGAGCCACCGTGTCACTCAGTGCGTTGTTGGGAATTACACCATGATCTACATATGGACCTGCTGCTCCTGTTGCGCAATATGGCGGTATGCTATAGCCGAGCGCTGCTATCCCAGATAGTGTATCGACGAAATAAAATTTCATTCTACTGGCCAATCCATGCTTTGCCTTGGCACCATCGAAAAGTGATTTTTCTTCGGGAGAGACGCTGCCGCACCCTGATGAAACAGTAATATCTGTGTCGCCACCAAGCCAGAGGTTTGAGTCGGCATCTGTTGCGGTAATATTCTGCCCGGCCGTGAAACTCACGCCACAGGTGCTGAAGATGGTTGATGCCTTGGTAAGGTCAGTGGAGGGATTCCGGCTCGAACCTTTCAGCTTCACCATATCAACTGTAACATTTTTCGTAGGAAGTGCTCCGGAAGGTTTGCTGCCTCCGCCGCAGCGCTGTATGGCTAACCCTGTCCGTAAAGCACCGACCCCGGAGCGAGCACTGCTTTTTGAATCCCCGTAAAGATTTTCAAGAACGCTCGTCGCAGTCACATCAGCATCATGCTCTAGTGCCTGATATCCATGCTCATGTTGGTCGAGTTTGGCTACGGATCCATCGGCACCTTGCTGCTGAACAGTATGTGCAAGTTCATGAGCGATCAATGCGTCACCCATCATTGTTCCTGGATGATATTCGTCGCTATTGAAAGCCACGTGATTGCCAACAGTAAACGCGCGGGCGTTTACACGGTTAGATATTGCAACAGCATTCGAATCAGTGTGTGTTCGTACATTCGTAAAACTCCTGCCGAAAGCCGATTCCATTCTGGACCTTACATTGGATGCCAGCGGTTGACCTTCGCCCAATTGCTTTTTTATCGAACGTGGATCATTCGCCCCCTTAACGCCACCTGGTTTTTCTTTTGCTTGTACCAGTGTGCCGGTGTCAGTTTGTGCAGTGGTATTTCCCGGAATATCGGTGCCAGCCCCTTCAGGCACGTCAGTTATTTGTCCGGTCTGCGCCCATACTTCGGCGGCTCGCTGTGCTCTTTGTGTGACGATAGAAATGTAGTCGGATGCAGTCCTTGCGTTCGCGCTGTCTGGAGCGTAACGTCTAACGGTTCGCTCAACTTCTGCTGCATCTTTTGTTTGATAGAGATCTAACCAATAATTAAGGTAAGGACATCCGTCTGTAGTTTGTCCTACAGTTGCCAGCACCGGTTCCAGCGCAGCACAGATATTTGCTCTTAGCAGTCGAAGAAATTCTGTTTTTTTGAGCTGACCTGGCGCCAGTTCTTCAGTAGCGTCATCGGCAATCAATGTTGATGGCACAGGTGACGTTGGTGACTCGGCTGATGCTGTTTCAGCTGTAGGAGCAGCTTCGATATCTGCAGTACTTTGTTCAGTCGCTGTCGGCTCACTCAATGATTCGTCTGCTGACGGAGCTTGCAGCATTTCTGATGGTTTAGCAGTTCTCGTTGGTGCACCCGAGCATTTTGGGCACGAACAGCTACCGCTGTCTTTTGCACAACGCTGAATTTGCTTTGGCGCATTCAGTAGTGGTCGAACCGGAACATGAATCGCGCTAAAGGTGTTTCGATTGGCCGAGAAAGTTGGGTTGGAAACCCTGGTTGTCGACTCAGCCGACATCTCCATCGGTATTCTGTTCTTCGCAAATGCCGGCGCTGATTTTGATGAATTGGTAAGAGAAGATGGAGCTTTCTGCATAGTCGACAATTTACTTCACACCTTTCGGTTGTCTAATTTACAATAAATATGCTGTCAGATGTTTGCTCTGATCTGAGTACATTGTGTGCGATCTATCTCTGATCCGTTTCGAGGGGAATACATAATATTCGTCGTGTCTGCCGGGTTGTCTATACTGGCATGCGTTGCACTATTAAGAAGAATATGTCCAAGCTCATGGGCAACCGTATCGCACAAAGCGTTGTTGGGAATAACCGCATGATTGACATGCGCGGCACTCGGCCCACACATTGGCGGAAAGCTGTAGCCTAGCGCATCAATTCCTGAGATGGTATCTACGAAAAAGAACTTCATCCTGCTGGCTAGTCCAAATTTTGTTTTCGCACCATCAAAGAGTGCCCTTTCTTCAGCTGAGGGGTTGCCACAATTGTTGTTGGCATGAAGATCGGTATCACCCCCAAGCCACGAATCAGAATCAGCATCGGTTGCCGTAACATTTTGTCCGATGGTAAAGCCAACGTTGCAAGTATTGTAAATTCCGTTTGCGCGGGCAAGATCTTCTGATGGATTACGCGACGACCCTCTTAACTTCACCATATCAATCGTTACTGATTTGGTTACAGGTAGTGGCGTCGGCTTAGTACTACAACATCGCTGCACGGCAAGCCCCGTTCGTAAACTACTGATGCCCGACCGAACACTCTTCGAATCACTGTAAAGATTTTCAATTACACTGGTTGCTGCTAAATCAGCATCGTGCTCTAGTGCGCGATAACTGTCGTCATGCTGATCAAGGGCAACAGTTTCATTCGCGCCGTGTTGTTGAATGGTGTGTGCCAGTTCGTGCGCAATCAGTGCGTCACCCATCGGCGTTCCAGGCTGATACTCGCCATTGTTGAATGCAACGTGGTGTCCAACAGTGAAAGCTCTTGCATTTACCTGACTGGAAACAGATGATGCATTTGAATCCGTGTGTGTCCTTACATGCGAGAAACTCATTCCGAACGCTGACTCCATTCGCGAACGAACACTGCTGGTCAATGGCTGTCCATCTCCTAATTTCTGCTGAATGGATATTGGATCATCTCCCTTCTGTACACCACCACTTTTTTCTTTCGCTTGAACGATGCAGCCGGATCCGACCAGTCCTGAACTTCCCGGAAGCGCAAACGATACTCCATCAGGAACACCAGTTATTTTTCCTGTACGTGCCCAAACCTGTGCAGCGTGCAGTGCGCGTTGCGTGACGATCGAAATATATTCGGTAGCACTTCGCGCATTTAAAGCTGCCGGAGCATAACGCCTTACCGTTTTCTCAACCTGAGCGGCGCCTTTACCTTCACATGAACCCAACCAGTAATTCAGGTATGGACATCCTTGGGTAGTTTGTCCTACCGTCGCTAAAATCGGTTCGATCGTCGTCGTAATACTTTCTCTCAGCGATTTGAGAAATGTCGACTTCCTCAGCTGTCCTTCTGAAAGATTTTTAGTTGAATCATCTACCAGAAAATGCGAGGCAGGTTCAACATGATTCGTCTGATGATGATTGGTTGATGCGGCTGCTAATTCTGGATTTGCCTTGAAGTCCCTGAGGTCTTCCGGTATCTCCTCGTGAATAAATTCTTCTTCGTGTACCTCCTCACCCTTCGGGAAAGAAACAACTGCATTATCTTTATTTGTTGCTTCACGTTCAGCTGAACATTTTGGACAATCACAATGGCCGTCACCTTTTGTACACCGCTGTATCCTTAATGATGTATTTAATCTGGGGCGAACCGGAATTCCAGTAACGTTGAATGTATTTCCAGATGACGCATTCGCGACGCGCCTGTCTTTCACAAACAAGGAATGGAGATCCTGTTTTTTAACTCCCTCATTTGTGTTGTCTATGGGCTTGTTGTTCTCAGCCTGTGTGGGAGCGACCCGCGAAGGCGCAACTTTCTTCACCCCAAACTATTTTTTTATTGAACCTGCATTGCTGGGAGTGGCACCTGACAAACTGTTAAAAATATTGGCGCCGATTTGTTTCCCAAGCGAAATCGGATCTGGTTTCCTGGAGGCTACCAGGATCGGCATTGTCTTCAATTTAGATGGTATACTTCTCATTTCGTCGGGAACTCCTGCCTGCGAAAATCGCTCGTTCAGTTCGGCGTGAACCGCTTCCCGAAGTTGAGCGCGTTCATAATGCGTAAACGAAATTCCTTTTAATACCAGGCGATCGATGTGTAATCGAAATGCGCCATGTTCAGATGACTCACTCATTCCAGATAAAATCGGATTCTTTCACCGGGCGTTCCATCTTCTGAAACTCTGCTCTCGCTGCTGACAATACCATCTGCATGGTTACAGCACTACCTTCATCTGCCGCTTTGAAAGCAGCATTGATCGCAATGTTGTGAAGACTTCCACCGGTAAGATTCAATGATGCAAGGCGGTCGTAGTCAAGATATCCTTTTGGCATCACTTCAGGAAAAACCCTTTCGGCAATTGCCTTGCGTTCTTTTGTTCCTGGAAATGGAAAATACACAATGAAGCGGAGTCGTCGGATGAAAGCTTCATCCAACGCATTCTTTTTGTTTGTTGCGAGAATGGCTAATCCATTGAATGATTCCATTCGTTGCAACAGGTAGTTGATCTCGATATTCGCATATCGATCGTGACTATCTTTTACTTCACTTCTTTTTCCAAATAACGCGTCAGCTTCATCGAAAAATAATATCGCTCCGCCGTCTTCAGCAGCATCAAATACCCGACGCAGATTTTTTTCTGTTTCACCAATGTATTTGCTTACAACCCCTGACAAATCGATTCTGTATAAATGTAATCCAAGCTCGTTAGCGAGCACTTCTGCTGCCATTGTCTTTCCAGTACCACTTTCACCAATGAACAAAGCGTTAATTCCTAACCCCCGATTCATCTTTTCACGAAATCCCCAGTTGTCGTATACAACGCTGCGATTTTTTACCTGACTCGCAATCTGCCGTAATTGCTGTTCAGAGGCGGCTGGTAACACAAGGTCTTTCCATTTTGCTTTTAAGTCCAGGCGCTGCACTAGCGTATCCAGTTCGGGACTTGTATTCAGCAAACAATGATGCCATACTTTTTCCTGTACGTTTATTTTTTCATCTGCCTCCTGGATGTTTGAACGACTTACGATTTGCCGGATGCTGGCGATGTTGAGGTTAAATTGTCCTGAAAGCAGCGCAGCGCTTCCATTGAGTTTATCTCCGAGGAGTTGTTGCCATTCTTCGCGTTGTTCGATAGCGGAAGGTTTCTTTACTTCGATGGCGAGCGACGAAGATGAAATATCGGTACACACCTCTCGAACACTGACAAGAAAAATTCCCTGGCTGATCGACAGGAATCGCTGAAGGAGAAATCCTGTACCGTGAGCACTGGCATTTGCTTTGATAAACGCATCGCTGGAATGCCCGTCGATGTAGCCTGCAATTCGGAGCATCTGACTCTCACGATTCCATAAGCGCGCTAATTCTTCTAGTTCCGATAATTGTGTTGGAAGCAGCTCAAAAGGTATACAGACAAGATGCAAGTTTAACTCACTGGCCACAGCGTTTGCAACGAGTTGTTTACTGAGATTGTCACTGCCAACAAGCTGCGTGGTGACGGGTTGAGAATTGTTCGATGCTTGAATATTTTTAATGGCTTCCGCTACAGTGTCTTGTTGTGAGACTGGCAGCTGAAGTTCTTTTGTATTAATTGAGAACGGTCCGGTGATTTTGATGATGCGTTCGTCGAGGTAGTTCAGCCCTTTTACAAATGCGACTAGTCGTTCATCGGTGTGAAGCGGTGCACTGATCAATGCCTGACTCAGGAGGCGGTTGGGTTCAATCAATTTCCAGAATCTCAAGGGACGTTGGGGAGCCAGTACATCCCATGAGGGGTTATCGAACACACTCATCGCCAGGGCGAAGGTAGGGTAGGGTTTATTTACATCGTCGTGCGCCTTTGCGCAGAGTCCGGGAATCCGTGTATCGAGTTCAACTGCAATGCAGAGGATGAACAACTGAAATTCAAAGTCGGAAAGACCAAATCGCGTTTTGATAAAACCAAGCGCAGGCAACCCGTCGGATGCCTCGAAATGGTTCAACTGTAACATCGCCGACTTGATCACGAAGTCGCGGTTGGTTTTTTCCTGGGAGGAAATATTTTCTCCGGAAAGATCTGCAATGGCCGCCGTCAGCTTTAGGCGCACCCATTCCATGGCAGTGGAGAGATACTGATCGTTCTGGATTTGCCAGGTTTCAATAGATTCACTCATGGAAGTACAATTTTGTTAGATGCTCTGAAAACCGGTGGAGATACCGTTGTGTCAATAAAAAGACTATCGGCACCGTCGATGCGTAAACGGAAGTAGTGTTCACCATCTTCCACATCGTTGAGGTGGAAGGTGAGAGCATTCACCGGGGGCTCGTATTCATCCGGTTTGAATTCTCGGTTACCCAATAAGAGATTGGCAACCTGTGCTTCGATCAAGGTAGGATTGAATGACACCGTGGCGAGATAATTATTTTCTCCTGGCGGTGATCCCGGTGCAATAACGATGGGCAGCGCGATCGTGGGTACCAGCGTGAATGGAAAACTATTTGAGGTTTTTGTTTTCGTGCCGCGTGTAACCACTGCTGTTGCTGAGTATACACCTGCCACCCAATCGACAGGTGTATTGGGAATCTGAACTTTTATTTCGCCATCGGTTGCACCAGGGAGAATGGGACGCTCAATGATATTCTCCAGTCGGCGATTGTGGAAGCGGATTAGGGTGGTGTCTCCCTTCAGTAAACTTCCTTTGATGGTGATTGTGTCACCCAATTGCGCGGCATTTTGTTTCGCAGGGAAGCTAATGCTGTCGATGATGGGGAATCCTGAAATCACGGAAGGCTCAAGTATCACACCACGATCGTCGATACCCCTTCTAAGTACAGGCAACGGTGTCGTAGTAGGACGGGTGCTTTCTATCAGAATGACAGATACCTGATACGCAACCGATAGTTTATATTGACTTTGAAAACCCGTCCATAGTTTTGAAACTTCGTCGATGGAGATGGGTTGCGGCGTGATGCGTATTCTTTCGATTTGTTCGTGTAAGCGACTTATACTAAGGGCGTCCTTAATCTCCTCCTTGCTGAGCACAGGATGATCGTGTAGAATGCTCATCGCTTTCCCTAACAACATATGGCCGATAGTTTCATTCTTGTCTTCGCCATAGGCGGTTATCAGGTAATACAGATTTAGTCCCAGTGGCGGGTTGCCACTCTCGCCATTTTTGATTCTGCCGGGGATTTCGCGATTTCTCCACGATGCGCTATGTTCGACGTGATATAGAAATATGTTGACCTGATTTTTTCCTTGTTCAAATTCATAGGCTTCGTCCAATGGAAGATTTGTTACCAGGATTTGCGCTTTCGGTTTTACGTTGTCAGGGACCTCATCCATGACGTCGCTGTCCTTCAGCTCCTTTACTTTATCGAGCAGGTTTCGCAACGTTAAGGTTACTGCACTAATGGCAAACTCGTTGCTCATTGTTTTGCTCGTTTTTGATCAAGGTAGTCCTCGAGTGAGAGGCCTCCTTTAAGCTCTTTTTTTGTATGAAGAACTTTTTCTTCTGCGGGAAAAATAGCCTGAATCTCCACACGGCCGATGGTGACATCAATCGGTTGATGGGGTGTGGTTTTCTGCTGAGGTTCTGCTAATGCATTCCTTTTCGAACTTCTGATCGCGGGCAAGATCGACTCCCCATGCATCGTCGTATCGGATGGTTCAGTAACATCCTGAAGAGAAGGGAGTGGAACATTTTTCTTCCTGAAGATTGAATTTGATTCCACGATATTTTCAACAGGGCTCGTCGCCTTTTGCGGAGTTGACGCAAGCTTTAATACTTGCGCTTCTTCCAAATGCTCGCGATTTTTCTTCTCGTTCGCCAATGGGGTAAAATCGGAGACAGGTTTCGGTTGCTGCTTCGTCAGGGAGGACCTTTGTATATCTTCCAATTTTGGTTCAATCTGCATTTTGGCAATTGAAGGAACGGTGATTTTTTCATCAGCTGTTTTCGGCACCCGATCGTTGTGTTGAAGCATGGTTACGTCTTCTATTTCCGCCGCGCGATTCAAGGGGAGGTCCGGAGTATCGGTTGTATTATTTTCATCAACGACTTCTTCCATGTTATCCTCGAACACGGTCGTGTTGTCAAACCATCCCCGTGTACGCGGTTTCACATGATCGGCAATCTGAACGTGGCGGTGGATCAATGCGCTGATGAAATCCTTCATACACCAATCATTTTTAAATATATTTTCCTACGACGTGAACTCATGCTGAGAATCTCTGACTCTGACCAACCGAAAGCGTAAGCGATCTGTGCTACTTCACGGAGCGTATGCCGGGCCCAATGGTCAATTTCAATCCAGAGATAACTGATGATGTCGAAGGTAAGGGGCCACTTATGCGCACAGCCAGGACAAGTAAGCGACATCCGGATCACGGCCAGTGGATCTTCTTCGGAGATGTGTTTGTCGAGTTGATCGAGTACGTCGTCCGGAAGTTCCGCTGGATCGCAAGTTTGATTTTCGTTCTCAACACCCTGGATGCACTGGAGCAGGAAAGCTTTTGTCGCGGCTTCCTCATTGTGGGTAACGGCGATGTCCAAGAGGTCGCTGCTATTGGGTAGCCTGAATTGAATGTGATACGATTGGATGTACGCGTCGATCAGTTCAGTTTTTTGCGCTTTGTGTGAAGCGATGAGGTCTGCCACACTTGTCGTCCATTCGACCTGTTCTTTGCATGCAGGGCAATGCGCAACGTTAGTGAAATGGGAGCCAAACATTTGTCTACGCAATCTGAGGAGACGGATATCACGTTCGCCAATGCTTAGTGTGGCAGGGTCGTCTTTTGTTGTGGCGAAGGAAGAGATCCGTAACAACTCAAGGGAATTATCGAGCAATGTTTTGCGTTCGCCTTGTTCCCAGATCTGCAGGATTTCCTTCACAGGTGTCCGATCCATACGGTATCACTATGCAGGTTCGCTAAAGGAAGGTTCAGTGGGTTCTGTTACTTCGTAGTCGCGTTCCCATCCTTCATGCTGCAAGGTCATGTTTTCAATAGCGATGGCGTTGGCACTTGCATCGAGGTCGGGCAATGCCTGATAGTCGGAAACCCAGCAGCGGAATACCTTGTAGGCAATCGCTAGTTGTCCCGCTTCATTGTAAACTTCGATGATGATATCTTTGCGGAAATCTTTCAACGAAATTTCTGCGCCGAGTCCGGATCCGAAGTTCCAGACTTTGTTCGCCCATTTTTCAAACTCTGGATCGTGAGTAATGCCTCTCTCCAGTGTAATGGGTTCGTACTTGGTCTGACCTGGAGATTTTCTGACGGAGTTTGGATCACCACCCATCCTATGTTCAACCGGTTCTGTTTTTCTTTTCAATGCACCGACCTTACTGATGCCGGCAACATATCGTCCGTCCCACTTCACGCGGAACTTGAAATTTTTATAAGGATCGAATCGTTGTGTATTGACTGTGAACTGTGCCATAGTGATAGGATTTTAAGATTCAATTTGACCAGCTAACTGCTGAATTTTAATGATGACAAACTCTGCGGGTTTGAGCGGGGCAAAACCCACGAGAATGTTGACGATACCCAGGTTGATATCATTCTGAGTTGTCGTTTCCTTGTCACATTTCACCAGGTAGGCGTCCCTTGGATTCACACCTTGAAAAGCACCTTGTCTGAAAAGGTTGTTCATAAAAGCACCGACGTTCAACCTGATCTGCGCCCAAAGCGGTTCGTCATTAGGTTCAAACACAACCCACTTGGTTCCTCTGTACAAACTCTCTTCAATGAACAGTGCGGTCCGGCGCACGGCGATGTATTTGTATTCATCTGCGATTTCGTCCGCGCCTCGCAACGTGCGTGCTCCCCAGACCACACGACCTGTCACTGGAAATGACCGGAGACAATTTATGCCAAGCGGGTTGAGCTGACCATTCTGATCGTCGGAGAGATTTACTTGCAGGCCTGTTACCCCATTGAGGGCGGCATCAGTTCCCGCTGGAGATTTCCATACACCACGTGCCGTATCGGTTCTCGCCATCACACCCGCAATGATGCCACTGGGTACAAATGTGCTGATCTGATTATCGAGTTTAGGGTCGGATGCCAGTACGCGCGGAAAGAAAAGGGCGGCGTTTCGAGAAGCATCTCCCGTGAGGCCGAGACCTGATAATCCCGTGGCGGCTGCAGATGCCGCAAGTGCAGGTGCCGGTGAACTAGCCCATGCGTTGGGTGGATCAACCAGTAGCATTGCGCGGTTTCTTACGCACAAAGTCAATGCTTCGCTATAAACGGAAACATGAGTGTCACCATCTCTGGTTGTTGGAGGAATGGACAGAAGATTAAATTCTTCGTTGTCCAGCGCGAAGATTCCCTTCTTGTTATCTTCATCGCTCGTGTATTCAGCGGTTGTAATGGCATCACCATCGAATCCATTGTTATCATTCACGCCATTTTTTGCAGCTGGAGGTGATGAGAAAATAAGGCTTCCAGGCACAGTTCCTTTTACGCGTACGAGTAAGGAAGATTGCTCCAATACCCGTGTAGCAAATTTTGGATTATCTTCCGACGTTGAGAGGTTCAGAAATTTTTCAGTATTCACAACGGCACCATTGACCACCTCGGTTACTGTCAGGTTGAATAATGTTGGATCGCCGGGATCCTTAGTGTTGTTAGTGACCGTGAATAGCAAATTGTTCCCCCATGCCCCTTCACTGGCAGCTTCGAGCACGAGCGGGCCAGGAGGACTGGATGGAGGACTTTCAGGTGACAGAGAGATACTGGCTTTGCGTCCGTTTCTTGCAATGCGCACGATCAAGGCTTTGCTTCCACCATTGCGATAAAAATCTCTTACGGCGTAGCTCATGGGGCTTTTCACCCATAGTCCACCGAAGAGTCTTTCAAAATCTGCAAAACTGGTTATGGTCACGGGCTTATCCAGATCTCCGCGCAATGCCGTTCCGACAAATGCAGTGATAGAAGTAGCTACTCCTGTGATGGTGCGTACACCACTTGGAACTTCTTCAACGTAAACACCAGGGTATGTTGTTTGTACTGGCATATGAGTGAGTTTTTAAATTGTTGAAAAATTGAGATGCGTGCTCGCCGAAATTTTTAAGGTGAGGTGTGAGCGATTAATTAGGTGAATGGATCAGACACGCTCGAGGTATTGAGCTGGTACTTCCAATGATAATGATTGCCCGATGGTGTCGACATGAACGCCGAACCGTGATTTGCCTTTTTTAGAAAAGAGCTTTCCCTGAAATCCGGCCAGTGGACCTCTGATGATCCTGACTGCTGTGCCTTCTACAAGATACGGCTCAACCTCCAGTTCTTCGGCTTCAAGTTTTCGAATGACAGCAATATTGTCTTCCGAAATAGTAGCCGGTCTTCCATCGAAGGTAACGAACTTCAGAATTCCTTTTGTCTGGATAGCTCTGTCTGCATTGCGCGGATGATTTCTTATGAAAATGTAATTCGGAAACAACGGTACTTCTATCTTTTTTACACGATCGCTCCATTGACGGAATACTTGCTGTATTGGCAGATAAGTCTCCACATTCCTCTTCATAAGTTCTACATAGATCTTCTTCTCAAATTTGGGCATTGTGTATGCGGCATACCAGCCCTGCGTGGTGTGTGTCATGCCAAATAGACTTTAAGTGTTTTTTTTATGCGTTGTGCATGGCTTCGCCAGCTTAATCACAGTTAAGTTTTTTGCAGCGAGCGCAGTCCTTACTATATTTTTCTGAAAATCAATTGAAAATCTCCTTCGGCAATCATGCTATCGATGATCGGGCGGAGATTTCCATTGTTAAAATCCTTGATGAGGACGGTGTTCAAGACTATCCTGTAGTAATTGTCAATAAAATAATCGGGTGCCATCATATCGGCGTCCATCATATTTTTCCAACATTTGTATGAAAAGAATGTGGCTACATACTGGTCGCCGTTATCAAAATTTACAAATACATCGGTCTGCAGATCATCGTAATCTGATGGCTTTTTTTCAAGGCATGCTGTTAAAATGATGTCTTTGATCACGCGCTCATTAATATCTATTGACGCAATAATGTTACCATGATATTTTGTTTTGATCAATACGCATCTGACCTCTGGGCATATATTTAGAATCAAAGGCACTGAAAATGGAATTACCGGGATGCATCAAAGATGTTTCAGGTTGCCCAGGAACTCCAGACGTTTGCGTCGGGCAAGCGGGACGGGAAAATTATCTGTGAGATAAATGAAACCATCGCGCGTAAGTTTTCTGACATGTGTTAAGTTAATAAGATGCGATTTGTGACAGGAGAAAAAACCGTTCTCGTCTAGCAGCTTACGGAATTCGCCAATACTGTAAGAACTGATCATATTAATATTTCTGATAGTGATAATACGTGTGCATTTCTGAAGACCTTCACATCGAACAATTTCGGATGCCTTAAGAAATTCAATACCGTCGATGTTGGGGATGCCGATGAGATTCGAATGAGATTGAGCCAGATGCTCTTGCGAATGAACGCAACGTAACGAAGTTTTTTCGGCGACTCTCTGTATTGCCTGCCCAACAGAGGAAACAATGTCACTTACATTAAAAGGCTTGAGTAAAAAACCGCAGGCATCCTGACGAATAGCATCAATGGCATCCTTGGCATAGTCTGATATAAATACCGTTTCGAAGTGATTCTGAGTTTTTTCGCGTAGAGCACAGAGTAAGTTGTCGTGAATAGTACCACTATAGTAGAAAATGAGGAGCGGATGAACAGACTTTATCAATCTGTTAGCTTCAAAATAGTTTGATGCTTGACCATGAATACTTATTTCGGGAAATTTCTCCAGGATACACTTCTTAAGGTATGTGGAACTCGTTAGCTCGTTGTCAATGATGATACAGTCAATTCTCATAGCCTTGTATTTTGAGCGAGGGGAATTGAATACTCAACGTAATCGTGGGATATTCCGCCACTGACAAATACTTGACCTGATTGTGGACACTGGATACGGAATATGGTGAAACGCATCTGGATTTGCCAAAACTCAGAGACACTAGGTGAAATTGTTGATTTGTATGTAGGCCTTCTTTTTTCATAGAGAATACCAAACGAGCTTATTGTTGTTTAGTGTTTATCCAGTCGTTTGGTAACCCAATTCTTCCGAAAACTTGAAACTGATACGCAGTTGAACAAAAAAAAACCTCCCGCTTGCTTGTTTAAAGCAGCAGGAGGGCTCCAGAAGTAATGTCGTAAGAATATCTGTTTTTTGCAACATTAAATAAGCAAAGTAGATCGGCATTCCGTCATAATAAGGCTGCGCTGTTCATCGCCGTTTTGTCAGCCTAACGCTTATGAAACTTCAATGAATGCGATTGACCTGACCTGTCGTGACCGTTAGGATGTAAAATCCAGGAGCAAGTTTTTCAATAGGCAGGGTAGATTGATTCGAATTTAAGTCCGGTTATTTCAGGAAGGAATATGGTAAATGATCTTTCCTGAACTTAAACAAGGCGACCTGCAACGTCATCTCAAGAAATCTGTTAACATTTATAGGCAGCGGAGAGATCGCTTTTGCTCCCTTAGGAATTTTACATTTTGCGGTTTGAAATATCCAGCCGATAGCTATCGGCCTGTAAAAGTTCCTGGCAAGATAACGTCTGAACAATCGCGTATCCTGTTCAAACCGTTCCACAGACAGAACTCAATTGAGCCTGGTTTGCACCTGCATTGAACGTTCGCTTTCCCGTGACTCCTGTATCTCCATCGTACGTTTCCTGACAAATACCTTGTTGCCTTCTCCCCATGCTGCCATTTGTTTCAGCAATGGCAAGAGACTTTTCCCAAAAGTGGTCAGCTGATACTCTGCGTATAGTGGATACGTGCCTTTATGCTCACGGCTAACAATACCATAA
>JAEZBX010000248.1 GCA_023412765.1 Bacteroidota bacterium | reverse complement strand
TTTAGAAAGTGGTTACAAAAAAATCATAAGAAGGAGAATGAATTGCTGGTGGGTTTTTATAAGGTCGGTAGCGGCAAGCCCAGTATGACTTGGTCCCAGTCGGTTGACGAAGCCCTTTGTTTTGGATGGATTGACGGTGTTAGGAAATCTATTGACGAAGATCGTTATCAAATTCGTTTTACGCAGCGTAAGCCAGGAAGTAACTGGAGTGCAGTTAACATCAAGAAAATTGAAGAGCTAACAAAGAAAGGCCTTATGCAGCCGGCAGGGCTTGCAGCTTTTGAAAAAAGAACAGAAAGCAAGTCCAGGGTTTATTCTTTTGAAAGAGAAAATGCAGAGCTAACTAAAGATTTTATAAGGCAATTTAAGGCAAACAAAAAAGCGTGGGAGTATTTTCAAGCATTAGCGCCATCGTATAGAAAGATATCAACGCATTGGGTAATGAGTGCGAAACAGGAATCCACGAGAGTAAAGCGATTAGCTGAACTTATCTCGGATAGTGAAGCGGGAACAAACCAGTGGAAGAATAATAAGTATAAGAAATAGCAGACCGAAGACAGCTCACTTTCCTGCGCTTGTTGGTGAAGAACACCAACAAGGGCAGAGACTGCAACACTTCCACGGCAATTGACAATTTAATTGATTTGCGATGTTATTGGATGTACGATCCTTTTGAGTACCTATTAACGAAAAATCTTCGAGTTTCGAAATGAACAATGCCCGACTCTTACTTTTCTCTCTGATACTTACCTCATGCTCTCTTAATGTTGATAAAGTGGACCAGAATGAATTGCCTGGAAGATACGTTTTTCAAATTGCTATCAGCGACACACTCGATGTATTTTCGAATGGCACATATTCTTACTCTAAATGGCGGCATGGAAAAAAGCTTCAGAATTCGGGGACCTGGACTTATAACCCGAGTAAGAGGGTAGTCCAGTTCGAAGATTTCTCGTTCCTCACCGACTCTGTTAGTATGGCTGATTCTACATTTGTTCCAAAAGGAAATTGGAACACAAGAGTAGAAACTGAGGATGATGAAATTCGCTTTGTTTACGCATCCGATGTTTATAAGAGTTATTTTCTTAAGGTTGCCTC
The DNA here is from genome assembly GCA_023412765.1 of Bacteroidota bacterium. Lineage (GTDB taxonomy): Bacteria > Bacteroidota > Bacteroidia > Cytophagales > Cyclobacteriaceae > Chryseolinea. Next base: position 4,650 of record JAEZBX010000248.1, on the reverse strand, counting down.
CCTCGACAGTGTTTTACAAGCAGCCGCGAATATGGATACGACCAAAACTGTGGTCATTCCCTGGTCGAAGGAAAATAACTATCCATTCGACAGTTCCAATTACAGTCCTTCCACATTAACTCATGCAGATATTGAACAGATCGACGAGTCGGCGATTAAATGTGTTACAGCTTACAATAGTTCTTTAGATGCCGGACACGAGGATTATAAAATAGATTTGAATACGAATGATTATAAAAGGCAACTGATCATAGTGACAAACTTGAATGGAGAGAAGGAAGTATGGGTTAATTACTTTTGCGAAAGCCACGGTAGGTCATGGCAGACACAAATTGTTTCGGTAGAAGACGGTGGTCCATGTTACTTCAGTTTTAAACTTAACTTAACAACCAAGCAGATCTATGACCTTACCGTAAATGGTTTTGCCTAAATAGTAGCCGCTGTTGACTGATAAATTATTACCTTGATAGTTTACCTTTATTGCAGTAAATTCAAACTGCATATACATTAGCGTTACATATATCGGCGAGAATTCACTTAATTAATTTGAAGCAGCATGGATAAACATTTTTTGCAGGGTATCGACACAATAATTTTGAGAGTATCCAATATTGAAAAGGCAAAAGAATGGTATACTCAAAAACTTGGATTGAGAGCCATTCACCAGGATGAAAAACTTAAACTGGTTGTGCTCGATACATTTAGTCCGACAAGTTTGACAATTTGGGAGACCAATGAGACAATTAATACTAACCCCCGGACAGCAACATATCCGATATTCAGAGCAATAGACGCCCAGGAAGCACATGCACAGTTAATGAGTCGCGAAGTACATGTTGGCGACTTGACTTCCGATCACGTAGTGACATACTTTACCTTCCGCGACATTGACGGTAATGTCCTGGAAGTTTGCCAGGTTCATAATTAATCAGGAAAAGGGGTGGTATTGATTGCAACAGCGAGGCTACTCCGGCAACTCAATATTACCCTCCGCATTTAATCCCCAAAACGGATTGTACGCGACTTCGAATAAATGTCCATCAAGATCTTTGAAGTATCCGCTGTATCCTCCCCAGTAAACTTTCTGTGCCGGTTTGATTATGGTAGCGCCGAGCTTCTCAACTTTGGCCAGTACTTCGTCAACCTCAGATTCGGAATATGTATTATGGCTTATGGTTATTCCTGAAAATCCCGATCCCTCCGCATCAACCATAGCATCCGTGGCTAGCTCGTTTCGAGGGTGAAGCGCTAGTACCAGACCACCCAACTGAAAGAGCGACAGTCCTTCCAGGCTAGCGGAAGATTTTTTCCATCCCAACCCTTCAAAAAATGCTGTGGACTTTTTCATGTCGTGTACCCCGAGGGTTATCAAATTCAATTTTTGTCTCATGCGCTGCTTTATTTTATCATAGATAACAAAATCAAAACTGTAAACATGGCGCTCATCTTTGTCGTGATGAACGCGCGATGTTTCTTTCCACTCCGTTTGATCGAAAGCTGGAAAATACGTATCACCGTCAATGCTTGCGTCGATCTCGGTGAGGTAGAGTCGATCTGTGTGTGGTAAACCAAGTTTATAGATCTCGGCGCCTCCGATTATAAAAGCTTCCGGCTCTTTGTTTTGTCGCGCGATGTCAAGTCCCTTTTCTACGGAATCCACAACGGTGCATCCAGGCGCTTTAAAATTTTTTTGCCGGGTAACAACGATGTTAGTGCGATTGGGAAGCGGTTTAAATTTTGGTGGTATGGAATCGTAATTCTTCCGGCCCAAAATAACATGATGTCCCTTCGTTGTCTCCATAAAGAACTTCATATCATCAGGCAGCTTCCATGGAAGGTCATTGTTCTTTCCGATGACGCGGTTTTTGGTGAGGGCGGCTATCATGGAGATGGTCATGGAAATTGGATATTAGAAATTGGAAAATTGAAATTACGCAAATTTAAAGTTCATCTGTCAAAGTCATTGGGGAGATAGCTTGTTGCCGCGGAAGAATTCCTGGATGCTCATGCGTTTCTTGCCTTCGGGTTGTAGTTCGTCAACGGAGACAAAGCCATCGGCAGTTTTTAGGTAAAGGAAATTTTTGTTGTCTGTGTGAATACTTTTATCAACGTTAATAACATCTTTCACCAGACTTACCTTGAATATCTTGAACATCTTGTTTCCGATCATAGCCCACGCGGTGGGATAGGGGCTAAGACCGCGTACAAAATTTCTCACTTCTTCGCTCGAACGATTCCACTGGATCTCGCAATGCTCCTTAAAAATTTTCGGTGCATGTTTCACGGCCTTGCTTTCTTCCTGAGCTTGGGCCTTCACATTACCTGACTCAATTGCCTTCACTGTCTTGAGAACAAGACCCGCGCCTTTGTGCATCAGTCTTTCAAAAAGTGATCCGGCATCATCGTCATTGTGAATAGCTTCTTTTTCCTGGAAAATAATATTTCCAGTATCAATATCATGTTGCAGAAAAAATGTGGTAGCTCCGGTCTCCTTCTCTCCATTAATTATCGCCCAGTTGATCGGTGCCGCACCGCGATATTGAGGTAGCAATGATGCGTGCAGATTGAATGTACCCAGCGATGGCATTGACCATACAACTTCCGGCAGCATGCGGAACGCCACAACAATCTGCAGGTTGGCATTATAGCTTTTTAGCTCTGAGAGGAACTCTGGTGCTTTAAGGTTAATGGGTTGCAGAACTTTTAAACCATGCTTAAGCGCACATTCCTTTACGGGGGAATAGGCGACCTTTTGTCCGCGGCCTTTGGGTTTGTCGGGCGCCGTGATAACAGCCGCAATCGAATAGTTGCTTTGTACTAATATCTCCAGGCTGGGTACCGCGAATTCCGGTGTGCCCATGAAAATGATTCTTAATGGTTCCATATCCAGTGCGAAGTAAACAAATAATGAAAATATGGAACACATAGTTTTGTGATATATCGTAATTCTATGTATATTGAGGAATGAATTCTCGTGAATTATTGAAAGGAACTCTTTCCACAATTGTGCTCAAGCTGTTGTCTGAAAAGGATAAGATGTACGGATACGAAATGTATCAGCAGGTTAAGGAATTGTCGTCCGGAAAAATTCTGTTAAAAGATGGATCGCTATATCCCGCGCTGCAAAAGATGACAAACGACGGCTTACTGGCATTTAAGGAGGAGGTAGTAGGAGGTAGGGTCAGAAAATATTACTATCTGACTAAAAAAGGTCACAAACAAAAAATAGCATACGTGGAAGAGCTGCGCGATTTTCTTGGAACTTTAAACAGGATTGTTTTTCCGGAAACCAAATTAGCATGAGAATATCGAAAGAGCAGGTAAATTTTATTTCGGCGACGATCGACGAAAGTGGGATCACCATTCCAACGCTCAAAGATGATTTGATCGATCACCTTTGTTGTGTTGTGGAATCAAAAATGGAAAATGGAATCCCCTTCGAAAGCGCCTTGCAGGAAGCGCTGCGGGAAGTCGCACCTCATGGATTAGAAGCAATTCAAAATCAAACTTTGTACTTGTTGAACTCTCCAAATAAAATTTTTATGAGAAAGGTAATCTTCACGATCGGTTTCATGAGTGCAATTGCCGTTAGCCTCGGCTGGTTATTTGTTACCCTTAGCTGGCCAGGCGGAAGAGAATTATTTAACTCGGGTTTTCTTGGATTACTTATGCTATTCATCCCAATGATGGCGATTTATCGATATAAAATTCGTAGGCCAAAAATAGTATTAGAGAGATTAAGAATTGCATTAGGCACTGTCAGCAGTTTCATCACAGGACTTTCATTGGTTTTTAAGGTATTGCATCTCCAGGGTGCTGATGTATTATTGATCCTTGGAGTATTGATCTTCACGTTTGGATTTCTACCTTTCTTGTTCTTTAACCTTTACCGAAAATCAGCAACGAATGTTGCTTGACAAAAGATGAGTTCACGAAAAAAGGTGGATGTGCGATACGGAAGTTTATTCCCGTGGCCGTTTCAGCTTATCGCTGGAATTGTATTGATCGTTTCTGTTCCTCTTGTTTTAGAACGTCCTGCCATCGCAATCGCTTTCATCGTTTTATCAGGATTGGTGCTCACCGCTGCCGAAGGAACGGAAATTAATTTAGCCTCGAACACTTTCCTTGAATACAAATCTTTCTTTTTTATCAACAGTGGCACCAGAGAGAATTTTTCGGGGATGGAAAAGATCTTTATCAATACTTCGAAGTCAAGGCAACGGATGTACACAGCGCATACGACGAAGTCTTCGATCTATGAAAACATCGAGTACAATGCATTTTTAAAATTTGATGATGGCACAAAAGTTCATTTGTTGAAAAGGAGAAAGAAGGATGATTTGATGAAGAGAGTTAGTACCATCAAAGCGACGCTTGATGTGCCTGTCGAAGACCATACGATAGCGGTGGGGTAGGGTGTTCACTGTAAGTAGGGTTTGCTGAAAAAGTGAAATGAAATTAAAACATTGAAACGAACGATGTGTATGCACTTAATTCTATTATCATAATTTGATAGCTTTTCTTTACCTATCCACTTTTTCTTTTGCTCACCCAAAAGAAAAAGTTCCAAAAAGAAAAGGGTGGGTCGAAATATGCTGGCCATCGCACATTCCGGGCCACCCCCGCATTTCGACCGGGCCACCGCGCCGG
>JAEZBX010000182.1 GCA_023412765.1 Bacteroidota bacterium | reverse complement strand
TTGAAGTTGACAATCGCCCAGCTGCTTAAACAATGCCCGGATGTTCTCGAAGTGAGTGTTATTGAAAATTAAATCGCGCGTTAAATGCTTGAAGTCTCGACCGCGGGAGTGATCTTCTTTATTAATCCCTGAAGGACTTTACCCGGACCACATTCTATGAACGACTTGGCTCCATCATTTGCCATGTTTTGAACAGATTGTGTCCATCGAACCGGTGCCGTCAGTTGATCAATCAAATTATTCTTAATCACATCGACATCTGTGGAGGCTAACGCATTCACATTCTGATATACCGGGCAAATGGGTTGATCAAATTGAGTTTGATTGATAGCCGTGGCCAGTTCTTCTTTTGCTGGCTCCATTAAAGGCGAGTGAAACGCGCCTCCGACTGGCAGCACCAACGCACGCTTCGCGCCTGCTGCCTTCAATTTTTCACAGGCAATGTCAATGCCCTTAATAGTTCCAGAAATCACAAGCTGACCAGGGCAATTATAGTTAGCAGGTACTACAACGTCGTCGATAGACGCACAAATGTCTTCAACAATCTTATCATCGAGGCCGATGATCGCCGCCATGGTTGACGGATTTATTTCGCAGGCATGTTGCATGGCAATTGCTCTTTTGAACACGAGTAATAGTCCGTCTTCAAACGACAAGGTTTTGTTTGCTACCAGGGCCGACAATTCGCCGAGCGAATGTCCCGCTACCATATCAGGTTTAAAACTTTCCGACGTCAACGCAATGGCTACTGAATGAAGGAAAATGGCAGGCTGGGTAACACGTGTTTGCTTTTGCTCATCGGCTGTACCGTTAAACATCACATCGGTTAACTTAAAGCCAAGGATCTCATCTGCGTTTCTGAATAAAGCGGCAGCTTTGGGATTAGCCTCGAAAATGTCCTTGCCCATACCGGTAAATTGTGCCCCTTGTCCTGGGAAAACGTAGGCCTTCATGGTATTTCTGTTAAGTTTTTGCAAAAATAGACGAAAAGTTGGTTTTGCAGCGTACCGATGTCTATCAAAAATTTTCAACGGTAGGCCTATGCTCTGCGCCGCGAGGTTTGAGGAGTTTTGGAGATAGGGATAAGGTATAAGGTATGATAAGGTATAGGGTATAGGGTATAAGGGTCCGCAGTTTGCGACTCCATGCTTATTCCTTTATCTAACTCGACAAAGTTGGCTAAGGATAAATGATAATCGCGACTTGATTTTGTTTGCAACAATCAGCGGATGAGGTGAACCCATCCTTTTAGGATCTTGGTCTTGTTGGGCGAAACTATATCGAAAGTGACTTCAGCCACATAATAATATACACCGGTCGACAATTGATTACCGCTGTTGTCAATGCCATCCCAATCAATGTATATTGAATTGACGTCGTCGCTGGTAGAGCCTTCGTAGTCATATACCTCCTGTCCCCACCTGTTATACACCCTGAAAATCACCGAATCCACAAAACGAGCACACTTGGTCAAAGCTTCTTCCGATATTCCGCAACCACCTTCTTCACCTGAAAGATTCCGATCGCTATAGGCGCTCAGCAGATCATTGCAGCCGTCACCATTAGGAGTGAATACGTTCGGCAATTCATAGTAAGGACAATTATCGTTGCAAATCGGGTCGCTTAATTCACTTTCATTAAGAGATCTGTCAACCGCCGAGATGCGATAACAATATGCAAATGACGAGACGCTCGTGTCGATATAGAAGGTATCTGCAACAATGCCAGCCTCTGGTACCAAGGTAAAATCTCCGTCTGCAGTCAATGATCTATAAATCTTATAACCGAGGATATTGGTATCACAATCTCCGCGGTCGCGGTTCCAAAAGATGACATTCTGAAAAATATTAGTTCCACAATTATCCTGATCTTGCAAAAATTCCTCACAATTCAGCGATTGAACCAACAACGTCGGTTTGCATGGAGGGATCGTATCTCCCACTTGTGCACAGATGATTTGTGAAAAGTTCTCCAAGGGTTCGTCGATCGCAGGATTCCCATAGCCACCACGTGTCATTACTCGGTAGCAATAGGTTTGATCGTCGGCCAACTCTCCATTCTGTCCTTCGTCAACATATACAAATCCATTTGTCAATACATCCACCTCATCGATCTGTACGAATTCGCTTTCCGGAGCACCTTCTTCTCCCCGATAGATTACGTGCTTGTTCGGAGTTGTCTGAATTTGGTTTGACCACGGAACGAAGGCGCTCCAGTTGAGTTGTATTCTCCCCACCTGGGATTGCGCTGTTAGCCGTACCGATGAGGCCGGAAACGAAGAACCTACTTCAGCGTCGTTCGCGGCGTATGCAGTTACGCTATAATTATAGACGTTGTCTTCCGTGTTCAGACCCGTATCCAGAAAGGTAGTATCAGTAAGTTCGGTTACTAATACCGAATCAGTGCCACGAGCAAAACCTACGGCTCTATATAATTCGTAGCGGTACGGTGGCGGAAATTGGACAACATCGGCATCAAATGGTTTCTTCCAGCTTATCCTGATCTGCCCAGCCGAAACATCTGTAACATCGACCGACACATGCGTCATGATCGGGACATCGGCCAGTATCGGGCCGATACACGTATCCTTTGAAACATAACTCTCACCGCCAGTCTGCACAGGGAAGACAGCGACCAACCGGTAACAATATTTCGCACCGGGCGCTAATCCTTTCCCACCGTTGTTATCAATGTAGCTTGTAATTGGAACTTGCTCGGCATTTTTGATCGGCACCTGGCCGATTAATTCATATCCTAAATAAGAAGGCATCCCCGTCTCACAATTGTCTGGCTCGAAGGGTGTACCATCAACCTTTCGCCAGATCTGCATTGTTTCAGCGTTTTGACAAGTGTATGGATCCCATTCAAGTGTTGTCGATCGGTCTGATATATTCAGCTGGGCATCCTCCCACTCCGGTGGTGGACCTACGACGGTTATGAACCAAGTTTTGAATGTTACCAACTTGGGCCCGTTGGCGGGATTGTCGGTGATTTTAAACACCACTTGATATGGCTGCTGCTTTACATGAGCACATTCCGTTTCCCATCTGAAATGTAATTCTGCAGGAGGAACTGAAGGTTGGAAATCATCCACCCCCGGTTTTGGCGTATAGGTCGCGGGTGATTGATTGCTTGGGAAATTAAAAATTTCAGAGAACGCTTCAATCTTGACGTCATCATTATCAGGATCAATCCCAAAAATAGTTTCGTCTAATACAGTACCCGCAACCACACAAGTGTCGGGAGGAAGAATCAGATCGGGTCGTTCGTTGTCGCAATCATCAACAAGAATTTGCATGTCACGCCTCACATAACCCATTTCACGCCATACTCCATTTCGCTTTCGCCACTCAATGACGTGAAATGCAATGTTATACTCCCCAATTGCACCTGGTGCATCCCAAGTGATGGTACCTGTTACAGGATCGATAGAAAAAGTTGGAGGACCAGTGCCTGCCTCATTCGCAGTCTGATAATTGGTATAGAATTTCGGATCGTTAGGAGCTTTGTAGTTTACAACCTGGGTTCTTCTGTCGCTGAAGGGAACTACCAAAGCAAAGGAAAGACTATCTTCTTTATTAGGATCGAATGCACCCGGGTTATGAGTCCATGCAACACCAGGGCAAGCGTGATCGATTGGAGGCACTAACAGTTTAGGGGTGTCGTTGCAACCAAGAAATGCATCCATGTTGATGACGGTCTCCAGGTAAAATGTTGTATTGATTGAGCCGTCCATATTAAGAACGCCTTCATTACGGTTTGGCTCGCGATAGCTGATCACATATTTGCCGGTGGTTGGATACGTGTGACTTATCGTATATGACGCTGTGGCTACTGTTCCTTCGGCATCAAGGTCGGGACGGGGTGTATTTTCTATTTCGGGCACGTATTCCCAGGTACCATCTCCGAAATTGATGATGTCACGATCGCCGCCAAAGCGAACTGTGGAGCCTGTGTTCGTATAGACTGTAATCGTTATGATGAAGGTGCGGCTACAATTTTGTCGCACTGCAACAATATCACCTGCCCTCAAATGCGTCGCACCGGACTCTTTAATGCCAAAAAAAGTGAACAGAGCGATGGCAAAAACCAGGCGCCACGTACTGCCCACCGCGAGAGTAAACTTCATACCAGTGCGTAAAAATCTTTATTACTCAACATCCAACCCAATACAAAGTTACAATATATAACTTGTTTTGGAACGGTAAAATAGTCTTGAAGGTAACGCATTTAGCAAATAAAAAGTCTTTGGAAATGCTGGAATCTTTTATAAACAAATCATTCCTGATTAACCGAAAACCTATGGCCGACAAGAGGTTTGCGTCAGGATCCATATCAAACAGAGAGGTCCCGGAGTTTGCAATACCTTGCTTACCTTTGGCATTTAACCAGCCAACCGCCATGCGCATTGTAGGAGAAATTTCTCACCCTGACTGCAAGATTACCCTATACTCCTGGAATAATCGCTACTTAATTAAGCTGGAAACGGGTTTTTTGGAACAAACATATAAAGTCAACCAATTTGATATAGCTTCCGAGGATGATCTGTATAGGATCGTGGACACGCCTTTCATCAACGAAGCCCTGGACCGTTTCACCGAAATGAATAATAGCCTGCGATCTGCGATGGAACGCGTTTAAAATGTAGCTTTAAGCAGCATGATAGAATTTGTTTTATTTTGCACCCCCCATGGAAGTAGTCGAGAAGAAAAATAAGAATAAACGATACAAACCTATTCTGGAGGGTATACCCGACTGGCCCGTCTATCAACTGAGCAAGAACCGAAAGGAGTTTATTGAAGAGGTAGCGCAGAGAACGTTTACCCAGATAAAAAAAAGCCGACCAACCCCGAAGCACGTTATCGACGAGATTCAGGCAACTGTATATCGTGAACAACAGAGAATGAAACGCAATCGCTGGCGTGTAGATGCTGCCGATGAACCTCGTTTCTGGGCCGGAGTAAAGGAAGAAGTAGTTGCCCTCGCTGCAAAGCCTGAGGAATCGGCCGCGAAGGCTGATGCTCTATTGCATAAGATCATCTTTCGATATGCGAATGAGATTGCTGGAAATTTTAAGGCAAGCTCTTACCGGCTTACGCGCGAAATTGTAAAATTCTGGTTTGCCAGATTGCTTAATGGCGCACGGGTCAAGAAGTTTGGCGCTTTCTTTCGAAACCGATACACGCTTCGCGACAAGATCCATATTGTCGGAAAAGTAGGAATGATTCGAAAGCTGGCGACTGAGGGAACCGTTGTTATGGTGCCCACGCACTTTAGCAACCTTGATTCTATTCTTATCGGATGGATCATTCACTCGCTCGGTTTGCCCGCCTTTATTTATGGTGCAGGCTTAAACCTCTTTAATATCAAGATCTTTGCTTACTTTATGAATAGTCTCGGCGCCTACAAGGTGGACCGGAGGAAAAAAAACGTTCCGTATCTCGAAACGCTGAAATTTTATTCCATGCTGGCTGTGCAGAAAGGAGCGCACAGCATTTTCTTTCCTGGCGGTACCCGATCAAGATCGGGGAGATTAGAAAGTCAGCTTAAGCTGGGGTTGCTGAGTTCTACGATAGAAGCCCAACGAAATCTCTACCTCGAAACACCCGCTGACCAACCGGTGAGAAAAATATTTATTGTTCCGGTTACGCTCAATTATCACTTTGTTCTCGAGGCACCCGATCTGATCGACGACTATCTGTCGTCAAAGGGTCAGGATCGTTACTTACCCGAACAAGACAAATATGGAAGCTGGCAACTACTCCAATTCCTTTTCAAATTTTTTACAAAGGGATCTAACATTTCGGTATCCATCGGTCCCGGCCTCGATGTGATGGGCAACTATGTGGACGAGGACGGCAATAGCCTGGATAGCCATGGGCGAGTTATTAATCCACGGGACTATTTTATTTCTGATGGTGTAGTAACCATCGACAAACAAAGAGAGGATGAATATACACGCATGCTCAGCCAGCGCATCGTTTCGGAGTATCACCGTATCAACCGCGTATTCGGTAGCCACCTCGTTGCATTCGTGGCATTTGAACTGTGGCAAAAAAAATATCCGAACCTTGATCTTTTTGGACTTCTTCGCCTGCCGGAGGAAGAGCAAGAATTACCTTATGAAGAATTCCGTGCTGCTTGTAAAAGGGTAAGACGACAGATCTACAAATTGAAAGATGAGAATAAGATTTATCACGCAACGCATTTAAAGGGAAATATCGATCTCGTAATACGTCATGGTCTTGACAATGTTGGAATCTTCCACTTGAAGCGGCCGCTGTTAATGAATAAGGAAGGTAATATCATAACCAAGGACTTCAGCACACTATATTATTATCATAACCGCCTGGCAGGCTATGACCTCGAAAAGTTTGTCTGACAATGATAAACCCGTTGGCGTCATTGGCGCCGGAAATTTCGGCAGTGTAATTGCGAACCTACTTGCCCAGCGCCGAAAAGTATTACTATATGCCCGCAACAAAAATGTTGTAGATCATATTCTCACGACAAAAGAAAATCGCGGGTACCGGATTCACGATAACATTACTCCCACACATGACCTTTCGGAGATTGCCGATCAATGTAATGTCATTTTTCCCATTGTGCCATCGGCCCATTTCAGGTCGATGATGAGAGAGCTTTCTCCCTTCCTTCATCCGTATCACTTATTAATTCATGGTACTAAAGGATTCGATGTAACACTACCCGATAACGAAACGATAGACACAGTCAAAGAACTTAATCGCAGCATGGTGAAGACGATGAGTGAAGTGATCAAGGAGGAGAGTGTAGTCGTTCGGATCGGATGCCTGGCTGGTCCAAATTTGGCGCGTGAACTTGCCGACGGTCACCCAGCTGCTACCGTAATTGCAAGCCCCTTCAACGAAGTTGTAAACACAGGGAAAAGAATGTTGAGAACTGATCGCTTCCAGGTGTATGGCAACAATGACCTTGTAGGTGTTGAACTTGCCGGGGTGTTGAAAAATGTGATCGCGATAGCAGCCGGCGCACTCAGCGGTATGGGATATGGCGAGAATGCAAAAGGATTGCTGATCAGTAGAGGGATGGTGGAAATGGTTTACCTCGGCCGCGCACTGGGAGGCAACACAAAAGCATTTCTCGGAATAGCTGGCGTTGGTGATCTGGTAACCACCTGTAACAGTTCGCTGAGCAGAAATTTTAATGTTGGATTCAGGCTAGCTCAGGGAGAAAAGCTAAAGGATATCATGACCAGCATGGATGAAATAGCGGAAGGGATCAATACAATTAAAATCGCGAAAAAATGCGCCGACTTTTACAAGGTTAGAGCACCTATTACATCTGCGCTTTATCAAGTTTTGTTCGATGATCTTACCGTCCAGAAAGCCGTTCAGTATCTCATGCGGTATCCGCTAAATGTTGATATTGATTTTCTAAACGATTAATTATAATAAGATTTCGCGAACATTATCTCTGATCTTCGAGGCAAGTTCGTCCAGAGGAAGGTCATTGATATCGCGACCGAACGGATCTTCTATTTCCTCTGCAATCAGTTCAACGCTGAGCAATACGAACGAAACCAGAACAACTATAGGTATTGTCATATACCCTGATGATGCGACAAACCCAAATGGTAATGTTACGATGTAAATGAAAATAAATTTTTTCACGTACATCATATACGAATATGGAATCGGAGTGTACTTAATTCGTTCGCAAGCACCCAGTATATCATTAAAATCTTTGAGCTCCTTGTCAAGATTGATCAGGTGATCACCTGTAAACTTTTCCTGACGGTACAGTTCATTTACCCGCCGGTACATTAGGGCAGCGATACGGTTCGGCTTGTGTTTGTATTTCTTGAGATCATCAATTAGTTCCGCATCGGGTGGAGGATCAAGCTCGGCAAACTGGACGCCGCCACGCAAACTTTCCTTTGCCGAAAAAACGAAATTCGAAATCATTTTATAAAACCAATCCCGATCCTCATGGTTCTCAAGGCTTATATATGCACTTAATTTCATCGCGAAATTTCGAGTACTGTTAACCATCGCACCCCAAAGCCGCCGTCCCTCCCACCAACGATCGTACGCAGTGTTTGTCCTGAACACAAGAAATAAGCCCAGAACTATACCGAGCAGCGAATGCATTGCTACTGTTGGTTGAAATGCATTTTCGTGCCATCCGAAATAATCTATAAAAAGATAACAGACAACACCGGTATATACTGCCATAAAAATCATTGCAGGCATCAACATCCTCATCACTCTGCGGCTGTAGGAGTGAAAAATCAGTGCAAACCACTGCTTGGGGTTGTACATTACCATGATCTGTGCGTATTTGATGCAATAACTCTAATCAGCTTTTTATTTCCAATACCCGGAATTATATTCATAATTTTGGACCTGCTTGGAGCGCAGCCCATTAATAAAGTATCTTTCAGACTTAAACCAGGAATAGAATATGCGACCCATTTTGATTCTGTGTGGAATATTATTGTCGTTAGGCTTATCGGCGCAAGATTTTGTTGTAACGATTCAGGGAGATACTCTTGTGGGCGAAGTGAAAGCTCTCACGTACGGTCCCGAAAAGAAAGTGCAGTTAACCGAGCCTGGAAAGAAGAAAGTTGTGTATCCGTTCTACAAGGTTAAATCTTTTAAGTCGGGAGACGATACATATCAGCCGGTGAAAGGCCCGCAGGGATATACATTCATGAAGCTCGTGAAGGGAGGCTACCTTTCTCTGTACGCATTTCAATCGAATAACCAGAATCTTTATGATGGTCAGTACCTTCTCAAGATGGATGGTGATGGTATCGAAGTACCCAACATCACCTTTAAAAAAGGTATGAAAAGATTTTTGGAAGATTGTCCAACCGTGACGGACAAAATTGAAAATGATGTCTTGAACAAGAAAGATCTGCTTCAAATCATTGAAGAGTACAATGCTTGTATAACTAATGGAGCGGCTACCCGTCCGGTTGCAGAAACGAAAACGGTGGTACCGCCAAGCGTCCTGGATCCCTGGAATACACTTGAAAGCAAAGTTAAATCACAACCCGATTTTGCCGAAAAAGAAAATGCGCTGGAAATGATTGGCGAGATCAAGAGTAAGATCTCAACCTCACAAAAGATTCCCAATTTCCTTGTCGAAGGTCTGAAAAATTCCTTGAAAGAGAATGATTTTCAGGCTGAGTTAGAATCCGCACTCAAAACATTGAACTAAGCCGATCATCCGATTCCTCCAAGTGTACGCGCTCTTTTAAGGAGCGTCAGAATCCGGTGTTTGTTCTTGAAAACAACGTACAGGCTGCATAACGAAACTGCAAGCGCGAGAAAAAAGAGATAACCTCCATCGCCCTGTACTGAAATGCCCAGTTTGGTCAAGTGCATCATAACCGCACCTGCCATTAAACCAAGTGCAAGTAAGCCACCAAGCCAGGCGGTACTACCTATAATCAGAAAAAGTGCTGCGACGAGCTCTAGAATACCAATCGAAATTCTTCCCCAAGGCTCCATTCCCACTCTGGTGAAAATGTAAACTGACTCTGGCGAAGCCGTAAATTTAAAATACAATGTCTGCAACAAAATGATCGCTGCGAGCACTCTTGTTCCTAAGTATAAAATGGAGGGTGTTGACATAGCTTTCTGATTTTTTCGAAAGGTAGATCAGTCACCTACAACAAAAAGTCGCGCTGTTGACAAACTAGCTACTTAATGACATTTCCTCACTCCACACCCGGGCTTGATCGAATGAGATTGAGCCATTTTCCACCTTTAATGGAGAGCTAAAATTATTTGAATAAATAGATCCAGTACCCAGACCTTGAGGAATCCTAATCGGATAGTTAGCCGTAAACTGGCAAATTGAATTCAACCCAATATTTGATTCGAGCGCTGATGTTATCCACCATCCGATTTGCAGGGATTCGGCCAGTTCTATCCATTGTGTACAGCCGCTTAGACCTCCATGCATTGTAGGTTTCAGTACAATGTAGGAAGGCTTCATCGATTGAAGCAGCAGTTTCCGACTGTCGAAACTTTGATGTGCGATCAGTTCTTCATCGAACGCAATTGGAATTGGTGATTCTTTGCAAAGCTTCGACATTTCTTGTTTGTTCGAGGGTATTGGCTGTTCAATGGAGTGAATCTCAAATTTGCTAAGCTCACGAAGTTTAAGAAGAGCATCATTCGGGTCAAAAGCACCGTTAGCATCAAGTCTAATGCTGATTCCGCTAGAGGCAAATCGTTCACGAATCTGATGCAGCAACCGGCACTCCTGATCAAAATCAAGTCCACCAACTTTCAATTTCAGGCACCTGTAACCATCCCTGACTTTTTGTTCAACCTGCTCCATCATGAAATCAAAGTCGCCCATCCAGATTAGTCCGTTGATGGGAATGGCTTTGCCCTTTAAAAAATCATTCCTGAAAATTATTCTTTTGCCGCCTTGTAGTAGATCAAGGTATGCAGTTTCAACCCCAAACGTGATAGAAGGAAAATGAGGTGGTATAGTTTCCTTGAGCCGCTGAAAAGTTGAAGCTCCAAACTGTTGAAACGTGGTGTGTTTCTTTAATTCGCAAAGTCGCTGTATTACCGAAGATAAAACGTTTTCGAACTCGGGTGTGTCGTCCAAACTTAACCCTGGAAGTGGTCCACATTCTCCCAGCCCGAATCGTTCCGGGTTTATATCATCCCAAAGTTTAATAAACCAGGAAGTCTTATCCTCCATGGGCCCGCGCGAAGTCTTCGCGGCGAAATTGAATCGAAATACTTTCTTAAAATACTCTGCCTGAAGCGCCATAAAATATCAAATGACTAAAATAATATTTTACAACTAACTTTGATGTTTATTCATATGAACATTGACGTAAATAATTTTTCCTATCAACTTCCCCCGGAAAAAATCGCCAGATATCCGTTGCCTGAACGGGACCAATCTAAGCTCCTCTTTTACAACAGAGGGAAAATTGAGCACCACAAGTTTATTGAGCTACCTGACCTACTCCCCGAAGGATCTACGCTTTTCTTCAACGACACGAAAGTTATCCCGGCAAGAATGATTTTTCAAAAGTCATCGGGCGCACATATCGAAATATTTCTTCTTAATCCTGTCTCTCCGTCTACTCTCTTAGTGGAAACGTTGGAATCTTCAGGCACGTGCATATGGAAATGTATTATTGGAAATCTACGACGATGGAATCTCGATGCCCTTTCAAAAAATATTGAAGGTGTTACATTAACGGCAACGCTGGTTGACAGACAGACCGGCTTGGTTCAATTCAATTGGAATGATGATAGTACCTTTGCCGAAATCCTGCAACGCATAGGTAACACGCCGCTGCCACCTTATCTCGACCGCGAACCGGTTGCCCTGGATGAGGTGCGCTATCAGACTGTATACTCCAGTCGCGAAGGAGCCGTAGCTGCACCTACTGCCGGTCTGCACTTTACACCCGCTATAATGGAAGCGTTAGAAAAGAAAAAATTAAAATTAGATTTCCTTTCATTGCATGTTAGCGCCGGAACCTTTCAGCCTATTAAAGTAAAAAATGCACTCGATCACATCATGCATCAAGAGCAAGTAGTGGTAAGTCGAGGAAATATCGAGGCGCTGCTTGAAGCAAAGAAGATCATAGCTGTCGGAACTACATCTCTTCGCACGCTTGAAAGCATTTATTGGTACGGTGTAAAACTAATGCACGACCCCGAGGCCGAATTCACGATTGATCAACAATATGCCCATGGACAAAATGAACCGCCCAGTCCTGCTGAAGCATTGAAAGCTGTTTTCAATCATATGCTCTTGGAAAAAAAGGATTCTATTACCGGTGAAACTTCAATCTATATAGTTCCTGGTTACAAATTTAGGTTGTGTCAGGGGCTGGTAACAAACTTTCATCAGCCTTCATCGACACTGATACTTCTCGTTGCTGCCTTTATCGGAAGTGATTGGAAAAAAGTTTACGACGAAGCACTCTCAAACGATTATCGTTTCCTCAGCTACGGTGATAGTTCGCTGCTACTTCCTAATTCTTAGAATGGTTCGTGGAGCTCGGAGTTAGTTCCTGCTTTCGAGTGCGCTCAGGTCAACGATATTAACCTCCACCCGTCTGCCTTCTTCTTTAGAAACGGTTTGGTCCTTAGTTGCACCATATCCTTTCGCCACTATTCTGCGACGCACGATGCCTTTGTGGTTAATGTAGTCCAAAACAGCGATAGCCCTTTTGTTGGAAAGTTCACGATTAAGTTCCTCCGTTCCTTCTACAGAAGCAAATCCCAATATTTCCACGCCCAAACCTGGATACTTTTGCAGCTCAGCAAGAATAGCATCCAGCTGACCATTGTACTGCGATTTCAAATCACTCTTACCCGCATCAAAATATATCTTCGCTGATTTCAACAGGGCTGATTTGTCAAATTGATGAGAGGCTTTTTCCCTTGATTTTTTAACCTCTTCCTTCATGACGAATGTAGGCAACGAAAAAATTGTTTTGCCATCAATTTTCTTCTGCTCAAATTTACTTTCGTCGCTTTCATCATAGTAGTAAGTACGGGAGGCAACTTCAATCCTGGAATTCTTTTTCTCATCGAAATTAACTTCCTCGATAGGATCCTTCATCTGAATCAGCTCTGTCAAGTAAGACATTCCCTCCTTATCCTCAGCCGCGATCAGATCAAGCATCAGGTCATATACATCAACGTTACCAGCCTGGACCAGCTTAGCTTCGTGCGTCTTTCGCAGATCTGCCTTTACATCCTGATCTGTATCATAAAACGCATTCTTGACTTGAACCTCCTGGCCAACAACCACATCAAACTGTCGGATTGTTTTCAGGTTGATCATCTGATACAACTCATAAAAATAAGTCTGGTTCGGGATGTTGATATTAAGTGTATAGGGCAAGAACCCCTCCGACTCGATCACCATATCGTAATCTTTTGCCGGCGGGAGTATAACAAGATAATTTCCGGTTACAGGATCGGGATCGTAAACAAAATCCAGTTTCTTGTCAGTCTTGTTATCGATCAGATAGATCTTAGTCGGCATTGGTTTCCCAGTTTCGGCGTTAAGTATTTTCCCTTTGATCATAGTGAGGGGAATATCGGCTGACTCTGCGGGCATGTCGATGTAGTAGATATCTTCACCACCCATGCCACCTTTACGATCGGAAGAAAAGTATCCCCGGGTTCCATCGGCAATTAATGTAAAGTAGTTGTCGTTGGAAGTTGTGTTCACCGGATAGCCCATGTTTTCAGGGTTAGTCCATTTATTGTCAACCATCCGGGTTACAAAAATGTCCCGTCCGCCCATGGTGTTATGTCCATCGGATGTAAAGAAAAGCGTCTTCTGATCCGGATGGATAAAAGGTGCATCTTCGTTTGCCTTGGTGTTTACCGATGGTCCCAGGTTCACTGGTGAACTCCACGTTCCATTAGCTTGCAATGAAGTCTTGTAAATATCAAGTCCTCCCTGTCCGTTGAGACGATCGGAAGCAAAATAAATTGTTTTTCCGTCAGGCGTTATACTGGCAGTTGACTCAAGATATTTCGGTGTATTTATCGTGGGTGATATCAGACTGGGTTTAGACCATTCTTCACCGTTCTTCACAATCTGGTATAAGCTGCCAGGGTCAGATGCACCTCCCATAAAAATTAACATTTTTTGTCCATCGGCCGACAGGCCTGCAGTCCCTACGTTGTAATCATGCGCGATGGGCACGACCTTCGGCTCACTCCACGTTCCGGAATTATTATAGGTAATGTAAATCTCTTCAATAAACTTGTCACCTGTACGCGTCTTACCGGTGTTCGGACGCAAGGCAGTGAAAGCCATAACGCTTTCATCAGCTGATAACACCGGATTGTATTCCGTATAGCTACTATTGATAATCGAATTAAAATGATGGACCGTAAAATCACGTGGTACTGACATGAGCGCCACAGCATTGTGACAAGTTTGTATGGCCTCATCAGCCATAGCCATCGCCTTCTTATCTGCTTTGCTGCTTGTCTCGCGAAATTTGTTGAAGTATTCGATAGCCTTTTGGACGTTCTCATCCTTCAAATACAAGCTACCCAAATCGTAATACAACGACGACGGCATGTCTTTGCCTTTTGCAAGGGCATATTCAAAATATGAAATTCCTTTGATTTGTTTATTGGTTTCTGAGGACTTCTGATAGCACACCCCAACCTTATAATGAACCAACGGATCTTTTTCTCCTGCATCAATAGCCTCCAAAAATTTGGTAAGCGCCATATCGTAACTTCTAACACTAAAAAAGCGCTCAGCCTCAATTAAAGACTTACTTCCTTGTGCAAACATCGAAGTAGCCGTCAAAAGGAAAATAAACAACAGTGTATTAGCCCTTTTCATCATCGGTTCATGAATTTTCATTCAATACTACAAAATGGGCCTGCATATGAATGTTGATATTCGCTGGTAATCTTACAAGTGCTTTATGGATTTAAAAATTTAGCATAGCTTCATGTTGTAATTTATTTCAGCCTGTGAGGTTATTGTATATTCTCAGATACTGTTATTCGGTTTATCACTGATAGCATTCCGATCATCGGCGAAAATGTAGATTCGACGTCAACTTCCTGCTGCGCATGCCATTCGAAATAGATATCCTGATATTGTTTGCTGACGCGGATAATGAGCCATCTGCGGATGGAAAAGAAGGCTGGGTATCGCAGTTTAGAAAATTTCTGGAGTTTATGTTCACCCAGGTAATGGATGTCAAGCCTAAGGTATTGCTCAAGGGTGAGTTCGAGACCATGACATCACCGCGGTTGGATAACGTTGCCTTGCTAGTTCCGATTCTATCAAAACAATTCATGGCATCATCTTCATGCCTTGAAAATCTCAGCGCATTTCGCAAGGTTGTCAATACCAATAACAGAATCTTCAAAGTTGTAAAAGAGCCTGTGCTGGTACGGGACCAACCAGAATTCATCCGGCCACTCCTGGGATATGAAATGTATCAATTAGACCCCGACTCCAGCGAGGTTAGAGAATATCAGGATTACTTCAGCCGCGAGGCCCAGCGCCAGTATTGGATGGAAATTGTGGACTTAAGTCACGACATCGCAGACTCTCTCCACAAACTCAAAAACGGCCCTGGAGAACATCATGCAAAAGAGTTGTTCAAGCCAAAAACGGTTTACCTGGCAGAGACTGGTCACGACTTATCTGTCGAACGAAATATTATCAACAGGGAATTACAACGGTACGGGTATACTGTGCTGCCTGACCGGTCGTTGTCTGGCGACACTGCAACAATTGAGCAAACCGTAAAGAGCGACCTCGAACTTTGTAGCATGTCTATTCACCTGATTGGAAATACCTCGGGAGAAATACCCGAAGGCGGAAATCAGTCTATCATGGAGATCCAAAACAGAATTGCAGCAGAACGAAGTAACCTTGCCAGGAAAAGCAATGAATCATTCACCCGCCTAATTTGGATTGCACCTGCACAAATTCACATGAATGAAACGCAAAAGCGTTTTATTGAAACTATTAAACATGACGTAGAAATTCAGGAAGGTGCAGAAATCCTTGAAACACCGTTGGAGGACTTCAAGAATATTATCAGGGAAGAATTGCTTGAAGCGAAAGACAGAAAGACAGCTGAGACTACTGAACGATACGTTTACCTTTTACATGACAAACAAGATGCTGAGGAAGTAAGGCCATACATTGAATTGATGCAGGGACGTGGGTTTCATGTACTAATGCCGGGCTTCGAAGGAGAACTGTTGGAGCAGCGGCGAAAACATGTTGAAAACTTACGTGCTTTCGATGCGGCAATCATTTACAAAGGTAGCGGTAATGAGCAATGGGTCCGAATGAAAGCATCGGACTTGGTAAAAGCTCCAGGATTCGGCAGAAAGAAACCTATTGTTGCAAAAGCTATCTTATCTGCACCAGGCGCAATCTCCGACAGTACCGATTTACGGGCGCTGGATTTTCGCATCATTGAAGGCAATTCCAATCACTTTGTAGAATCACTGAAATCATTCTGCCAGGAATTCGAAAATTAAGCTTAGTACATTCTTCGCTGTATTAGTCAATTCGTCGAGGAAATTCACAACGGCCACCAACCGTCTCTTCCACCAAAACTTCTACCTCATTTATAGTTTCATGCAGCTTTGGAGGAGAGTATTACTTCGTTTATTTTTAGCCCTCAATACATTTATATTTAATGGAAATCTTCCTGCAGCCTGAGGCTTGGATAGCTTTACTGACCCTCACGTTTTTTGAAGTAGTCTTGGGCATCGACAATATCATCTTTATCTCCATTGTCTCTAATCGTCTTCCTGTTGAAATCCGGTCCAGAACGAGAAACCTCGGATTGCTTCTCGCCATGGCTGTACGAATACTGTTACTTCTCACCATCACCTGGGTGATGAAATTTAAAGAGACACTGTTCACAATTCCCGACACACTGATCTTCCAGGAACCACTAGACATCAGCGGACGTGATTTAATCTTGATTTTTGGAGGTCTTTTTCTAATCGCAAAAAGTACTCGCGAAATCAATCACGAGATGGAAGGAGAAGAGGAAACCCTTGCTGAGGGAACTGGAAAAGCAAACGTCGCTGGAATTATCGTTCAAATAATTTTGCTGGATATAATTTTTTCATTCGATTCTATTTTAACTGCCGTCGGACTTACTGATCAGGTTATCATTATGATCATCGCGGTAATACTTTCAATCGTGATCATGATCATTTTTTCGGGGGCTATCAGCAGCTTCATTCATAAACACCCGTCAATGGAAGTGCTGGCACTTGGATTTCTTATCCTGATTGGGTTCATGTTGTTTCTTGAAGGTTTGCATAAAGAGGTTCCTAAAGGATACATCTATTTCGCCATCGTATTCTCACTGCTTATAGAAATGGTCAACATTCGGGTAAGGAACAAAAGAAAAAAAGCTAAAGAAGAATTCCATGAATGACGAATCATTGCGTTACCCAGCGGGGAAGTTCAACGCGCAACCCTCTTATAGTCCAAAGGAAGTACAATGGAATATTATCCGAATTGAACAAATTCCAGAGAAAGTCGAAACTTTAGTGCAGCGGTTTGGAGCTCAACATTGGGACACGACCTATCGTCCAGAAGGTTGGACAGCACGACAGGTTGTTCATCATATGGCGGACAGTCACCTCAATGCTTACATACGATTTAAGTGGACCTTGACGGAATCTACACCCGTGATAAAAGCGTATGACGAAAAGGCCTGGGCTGAAACACCGGAAACAAAATTGGACCCTATCATTTCAATCTTGTTTCTTAAAGCTTTACATATAAAATGGACTTCCTTGTTAAAAGCTCTTTCTCCTTCGGATCTGAAAAAAGAATTTATTCATCCTGATACAGAAAAGAACGTTTCGCTCGAAAGGCTCGTTGCATTATATGCATGGCATGGAGAGCATCATCTCGGCCACCTGCAAATTGTTGCGACCAAAGGAATTTAAGCTTGGATTACCGCCGACCATTTTTTCTTTTTTCCGGGCACCTGGAAACCATTTATCCCGCGATCTTACGAGCCGTCGATCTCACATATGACCGTGAGCGACTTGTGACACATGATCACGACTTTCTTGATCTCGATTGGGTGAAGACTGGAGCGAACAAACTCGTTATTATTTCTCATGGGCTGGAGGGCAATACCAGCCGGGCATACATGAAAGGAATGGCTCGTGCATTTTCCGAAGCAGGGTTCGACGTTCTCGCCTGGAATTTCAGGGGATGCAGCAACGAAATGAATCGAAAATTAAGGTTTTATCACAGTGGAGCAACGGACGACCTGGACGCAGTAGTAGAGCATGCTCGCGATAATGGGTATTCAGAAATATTTTTGACAGGTTTTAGCCTGGGAGGAAATCTGACCTTAAAATACCTCGGCGAAAAAAGAAGTCATCCTGAAATAAAAAAAGCGGTGGTGTTTTCAACCCCGCTGGATCTCTACACCAGTTGCCTCAAGATCTCCAAACCGGCAAATCGATTAT
This sequence comes from Bacteroidota bacterium, assembly GCA_023412765.1. GTDB lineage: Bacteria > Bacteroidota > Bacteroidia > Cytophagales > Cyclobacteriaceae > Chryseolinea. The sequence goes on along the minus strand of JAEZBX010000182.1, from coordinate 16,501 downwards.
ATGCCCGCCGATTCCTCACCAGCCTGAAACAAAAGATCATTTGCAAATCTGCGATAATGCCGGGGCTCGAGGTAAAGGATCTCGACCGAGTTACCACAATCCTGGAGTTTGATGACCGCTACACGGCGCCCCTTCACGGCTTTCAGGGCGCGATGGATTACTATAAGAAATGCAGCTCGATTCATTTTCTGGAGTCAATTTCGGTGCCCACATTAATCGTGAATGCACAAAACGACCCTTTTTTAAGCGAATTGTGCTATCCTGTCGCGCTGTGTAAAAGTCATAGGTATGTGACGCTCGAAAATCCACGCCATGGTGGTCACGTAGGCTTCGCTCAATTCAATAAAAATGGATTATATTGGTCTGAAGAGCGCGCATTGTCTTTCTTTGCATTAGAATAAAATGCAACCAGCAGATTCTTATGATTGAGCGTTACAGTATCACGGCATCAGCAGAAAAAATTGAAAAGCGATTTGGCACAGACGTGCTTGATACATACTGGCCAAATTTTAACGCCGCGCCAACGCAGCTTCTTCCAGTAATAACCACCGCGTCTCCCCAAGGGATTTCAACATTTTATTGGGGCACATCGCCCGAATGGTCAAAGAACAAAGCGCTTAGCGAAAAGATAGTCAACATTCACGCTGAATACATTCCTGAAAAACCGATGCTAAAAAAGGGGCTTATGAAAAATCGTTGCCTCGTTCCTGCAGATGGATTCTATGCATGGAAAAAAGTTGGAAAAAAAACATCAATTCCCTATCGCCTGGTGGCCAACGACCAGGAGCTTTTTTCCTTTGCTGGAATATGGGAAGAATTTGAAGACACAGACGGAAATGAGTTTCATACTTTTTCCATTATTACAGTTGAATCAGCAGGTATCGTAGCTACCATTCACGAGCGAATGCCTGTAATTTTCACCAGGGAACAGGAAGAGATCTGGATGGATAAGCATAGCACGGAAAGTGATCTCATTAGTTTGTTATTGCCATATCCTGGAGAGAAAATAAATCACTATCCCGTATCTCCGAGAATTAACAATGCCAATACGAACGTGCCATCTCTTATTGTGCCAACACCCCCTGCTGACCAATTCGGGAACCTGACACTGTTCGATTAGATTATCTAACGTGGTCACTAATCGCGCTATGAAACTACATGTCCTTTTCCTTTTAACCTGCCTCGGCACTCCTACACTGGCACAACCGAAATTTGAATCTCAGGTTATTGATGATAATGTAGAGATAGGGTACGGACTTGCTATCGGTGATGTAGATGGTGATGGTAAAGATGATATTCTTCTTGCCGATAAAAAGCAATTTGTATGGTATCGAAACGGGGATTGGAAAAGGTTTGTGATGGTGGATAATCTAACGGCCGCCGACAATGTGTGCATTGCAGCCAGAGATATTAATAATGATGGAAAAGTCGAAGTGGCAGTGGGCGCACAATGGAATCCAGGGGAAACTTCGGATACTGCCAAATCAGGTTCTGTGCACTATCTCATCCGGCCTTCAGATCCGACACAAGCATGGACGCCTGTCAAACTTTATCACGAGGCCACAATTCACAGAATGAGATGGGCGAAAGCGAGTGAAAACAATTTTGATCTTATTGTTGTGCCCTTGCATGGTAAAGGGAACAAGAATGGGGAAGGTACTCCGGTTAATATACTCGCTTACGACGTGCCGAAAGATCCGCGAACGACATGGCAGCATACCGTTATTGATAATTCAATGCACCTTACTCACAATCTTGACATTGTCGCGAATGGCAAGGGAGAATCGATTTATATAGGCGGTAAAGAAGGTATCCAGGTGCTCGAATTTCAAAATGGAAAATGGTCGGTTGTACCCAACGCAGCATCTTTTGCCAAAGGAGATCCATTTGGTGAGATTCGTGTAACGAAATCTAAAAGTATTGCTGGTATTCAACCAATGCATGGCAACCAATTGGTGGTGTATCCGAGCGGCGGTAGCTCGTCGCGCAACGTCCTGGCTACAGACTTAAACCAGGGCCACGCGCTTGCATACGACCAGTTTGTTCCTTCAGGCGAGCAAATTATTGTCGGGTGGCGTGAACCTAATTCTGAAAAAAAGACAGGCATCAAAATCTTTGTTTTTCAGCCTGAGAAAAAACAATGGCAAGATTACTGGATTGACGACGGTGGCATTGCGTGTGAAGATCTACAATCAGCTGATCTCGACGACGACGGAAAGAAGGACATCATTGCTGCCGGAAGGTCGTCGCACAATTTGAAGATCTATTGGAATAGGAATTAGTTATTCGTTATTCGTTATTCGTTATTCGTTATTCGCATAAGCTTAGCACCAATTAGTTTTTAACTTCGGGGTCCACAGGTTTCTTGTTTCGGCTGCGAAGCACTTCGATTATGGGTGGTAAGATTGACACAATGATAATTGCAAAAATCACGTAAGTGAAGTTGTCTTTTATAATGGGAAGAGCTCCGAAAAAAAATCCGAGGAGCAGGAAACTAACAACCCATACAATTCCACCCACGACATTGTAAGTTGCAAAACGAAGGTAGCTCATAGTTCCAACACCCGCCACGAACGGTGCGAAGGTTCTGATAATTGGGATGAAGCGAGCATAAATGATAGTCTTGCCTCCATGCTTGTCGTAAAATGCTTGCGTTCTTTCCAGATATTCCTTTTTAAGAAATCTATATTTTCCGCTGAAAGCTTTTGGTCCTATATATTTACCCACATGATAATTGACGAGATCTCCAAGAATAGCAGCGATAATCAGAAGCAAAGCCATAACCACGATGTTCAGGTTACTTTCTTCTTTTGCAACTATCGCCCCAGTTGCAAACAACAGAGAGTCTCCAGGTAAAAATGGGGTGACCACAAGTCCGGTCTCTGCGAAAATTATGAGGAAGAGAATCAGATAAGTCCAGGTTTTATAGTTGCTGACGATTTCGACAAGGTGTTCGTCGATGTGAAGGATAAAATCAATAAGTGTTTTAATCAGTTCCAAGGCTGTAATTTGATGTTTGATAGTTAAATAGGTGATGATTCTAAAACCCGCATCGATAGCTAAGGTTCAAATGGGGATTCACGAGAACGGCAGAAAAGACCGGTATGTACTTAAAAACTTTCAGTCTCGTCTTCATCCTCAATAATTAGGTCGTCGTCTTTTTGCTCTTGCCTGGGTGGTAGAATCACTTCATCGTCAGCGGCAGGCGCGTCTTCTTTTCTTCTTCTTTGTTTGGGATCTTCGGGCTCACCCTTCTTTTTATCCTTTTTCTTAAAAATTGAAAGCGCCCCTTTCTTCTGAGCCGGCTGAGCTGCGCGGATGGAATCTTGCTGAGCCTGACGAATGGAATCATTTTCAACGAAATCAAAATCATCGATTGGTGGAGGCTGAACCTGCTGATCTGTTGTGTCAGCTGCTTCTTTTTCTTTCTTCTTAAACAAATTCTTAAAGAATCCGAAGAATCCCTTTTTCTTAGCTTTCGACTTATTATTTGCGGCTGCATCCTGAGCGCTCTGTTGTATCTGAGAGAGCCTTACATCCGGCAGAACCAGAGCATTCCTAAGATACCACATATAGTTGTCTTGCTCGACATTGTATCTTATATCCTTCACGCTATACGCCGGTGTCTCTCTAACATATGTACCTGATGATTCATCATATTTGAGACTATCGGGAAAGTTATATTTCAATAAGCGAAGCTCCTTGTCTTTTGAGATTACATAGATACTATCAACATACGTTTGTGTACTGTCGATAGGCACATCCACGATATATATGCTGTCGATAACCGACCGGGCGGCCAGGTCAAGTTCAGCTCCAGGCACTACACCGTCTTCTCCGTCAATTCCCTCTATATCGTCATCCACCGTCATTGAATCAGGCAACACCGGATTCACAGGGGTCATTGCAACCGTTTGCAATGAACGCAATTTCTTACGGTACGACATGGGCTCCGCAATGAGGTATTTCGTTTTACTGGCAACAAGGAGTTTTGGAGTAGAATCCTCATCAAAATAGCTAAACTTCTTTCTGAGCTCGTTTTTGTCGTATATGAAAGCACTTTGATAGGCAGGGCATATCATCCGCTGTGTGCAGGCGCTAATTAGCAGGCTAAGAGTCAATAGAACAAAAAATGGCCTGGCCATGAAAGGGTAAATCAAACAAAAGTAAAGATTTTAACTAGAATTAATTCCAAAATAGGGATTTTGTAACCACCTGACAGTCAAATTACACCACTTGCCGGTTAAACTACATTGACTCTAACGCCCGTTGCTGGGTTTTAGTGAGTCCGGAAGCGACTAAATTGTACGAATCTACGATCCACTGGCGTAATAATTTGTCTGGGATTGATCCATCCATCTGGACAGTAATCCAGTGTTTTTTATTCATGTGATACCCCGGTACTACGCCCGGATAGCGTTCGCGCAACTCAACCCCTATTTCAGGATCCACCTTTAAATTCACACTTTCAAAATCCACTATATCCGTCAACGCAAACATCTTACCCATTACCTTATGAACCAACGTATTTTCTCCAAACGGAAACTCCTCCGTTACCCCCTTCAGTGAAAGGCATATGGTTCGATAAGATTCGATGTTCAAGACTAAAGGAATTTTCTGAGAACGATATAGATAACACCCAATAAAAAAACAACGATTGATATCTTATTGATACCATGCATCATTCGAATATTAACATCAGAAGGTCTGCTCGGATCTTTCTTTCGAAAGAAATAACCGCCTACTTCACCAAGTGCAAAAAATTCTTTGAGCCCTTTCTTTCCGCGTGGACTTTTTTGTTCATCTATTTGCCTGCTTTCATTCTCCATTTAATTGTGCATTACTGGCTTTAAGCTCCATTTACCTCAGGTTCGACCCAATCACCATGCTCGCGAATTAAATTTATTAGTTCGTCTACCGCTTTAGGAGTGGGAACATTCTTGCGTACCACTTCCTTTCCTTTGTACAGCGTTATTCGGCCGGGCCCCGAGCCAACGTAGCCGTAATCTGCATCGGCCATTTCTCCGGGTCCGTTCACAATACAACCCATTATTCCGATTTTAATTCCCTTGAGATGGCTTGTTCGGGAACGGATTTTCCCCGTCGTTTCCTGAAGGTCAAAAAGTGTTCGTCCGCATGAAGGACAGGAAATATATTCTGTTTTTGAAATGCGTGTTCTGGTTGCTTGTAAAATATTGAATGCCGTTTCATTCACCATTTTATCGGAACCACAATTTTCAGCAGCGATGAATATTCCATCTCCTAATCCATCTACCAGCAGGCCACCGAAATCTGTGGCTGCATAGAGTTGTAACTGCTCTCCAGACAGATCGCGATAAGCTCGTCCAATAATAACAGGTATGTCACATCCCTTGTTAATCAACTCTACAAATAATCGTCGTTGCTCGGCCATACCGTGAGCATTGTATGTATCTATAAAGAGTACTGCAGTTTCATCGGATCGCAGCTTGTTAATCAATTCTTCATTTAGGTCAGACAGCAATGCATAGATGAAATTCACCATCTGCGACTGTTCTACTCCTGCCACGTAATCGGACACGCGTATAAATGGATATGTGCGCTCTCTGTCTTTCTGATCCAACCATGCTTTATGGTTCGCGATTAGTCCAAGTGTACCCGGTATTTCAAAATCAATCTTATTGTCGCCAATAAAAATATAATCACACGCGATGTCTGAAATATTCCACTTATCCAATGGGACTGAGTATTGATACCCCAAGGCAAAAAGTGAGGCAGGGGTAATCTTATCTTTTAAGGTAAAGTCAGCAATTACTCGCGGTATGTGATGCTCACCGCCAATGTTCAAAACTTGTCTCGTTTGTCGCCGGTTGTACTCGAATGGATTAATAGGATAACGATTGATCGCAGGTATTGAATCATGTCGTGAACGATTTTCATATCTCCTCACCAGTTCATAGGCCACAGGGACCTCGGCCTCAGGTTCTTCGGTTAGTGAAACTCTGACCGTGTCTCCAAGTCCGTCTTCGAGCAGCGTCCCGATTCCTACCGACGATTTGATCCTGCCATCTTCGCCATCGCCAGCTTCTGTAACACCGAGGTGTAATGGATATGGTTTCAACCCCTCTTCATCAAGTTTTTGTACTAACAGGCGATAAGCCTGGACCATAACCTGAGGGTTGCTAGACTTCATGGACAACACAATATTATAGTATTGTTCATCTTCACAGATTCGCAGGAACTCCAGCGCTGATTCAACCATACCCGTTGGATTGTCACCATATCGGCTCATAATCCGATCGGAGAGCGAGCCGTGATTTGTTCCCAGGCGCATGGCCGTACCGTATTCCTTACAAATCCGGACGAGTGGAATAAATTTTTCGCGGATGCGATCAAGCTCAGCCTGATAAGACGCCTCTGTATATTCAATCGTCTCAAACCTTTTTTTGTCGGCATAATTGCCCGGATTAATTCGAACTTTCTCCACCAACCTGGCTGCCATTTCTGCCGCATTAGGAGTAAAGTGAATATCGGCGACCAGGGGTGCATAATAACCGCGTTTCTTGAGTTCTTGCTTGATAGCCCCGAGATTCTGTGCTTCTTTGATGCTCGGCGCCGTAATCCTGATATATTCGCACCCCGCCTTAATCATACGTATGGATTGCTCCACAGAACCTTCCGTATCCATCGTATCGACCGTAGTCATCGATTGAACGCGTATCGGATTATCCCCTCCCATCGCAACGTCGCCAATCTGTACTTCAACCGTCTTGCGGCGGCTATAACTCACCAGGCTATTGCAATACCTTTTTATTGATTCGATCTGAGAATTCACTAACTGTAATTTGGATGCAAAATTACTCCAAAAAGTCCAGAGTCGACTGGCGAATGACAAACATTTAAGCACGTGTCAACGGTGTCCAATGTGTTGTGAGAAAGTCCAAAACAGCGCAGCATTTCGTTATATGTCACCGAGCTGAGGCCGTATAATGATCTCTTCTACGACGCTCCTATGGGATAAATGGTAGATGCCAAACACAGTGTCCGCAACATCTTCGGCTTTCATAAATCGCTCGTCGGGAAGGTCAACGCCATCCCAGCTTGCGGTTCTGGTGGCACCAGGGAGTATAGCGGTAACCCGGATGCCAAATTCTTTCATCTCCTCGCGAAGGCACCTTGAAAATCCAAGGAGTCCGGATTTGGCAATAGCATAAGAACCTCCGTTGGGATAAGATTTTATGCTTGCAATAGAGCACATGTTGAAGATATGTCCTCTCCTGTTAGCGATCATCTCTGCAGCCAATCCTCGAGTCGTGTAGTAAGCGCTGTACACATGTGCATGAATCATTTGTTCCAATGTGCCCTCCGGCTCATTGATGATTTCACCTGGAACAAAATAGCCCGCGTTGTTTACCAATATTTCGACTGGCTGGCCGATATTTTTAACAAAGTCACAAAATTTTTTTACCTGATCTTTGTCGGCGAGATCAGCTTTGAGCGCATGAACCTGTGTACCCGGATACGATTCTTCAATTGCTGATCTTAGATTGTTAAGTTCATCATTGTTTCGCGAGCAGGTTGCAATATCAAAATCGATGGAAGAAAATTTTTGAATGATTGCCCGGCCAATACCCTTCGTACCTCCAGTAACTACAATGAGTTTCTTCATGAACTTTATTTGTAAATTTTTTGGGTATCTTTCGCAAGGTAATAATTGCACTCGTTTAATGCATCTATGATCAAGGAGATTGGAAAGTATTTCATTTTTCTCGGACAACTACTCATCAACCGTGAAACCTTTAAAACATACTACAGACTTATCCTGGACGAATGCATCAGCATAGGACTCGGTTCTCTGTTCCTGGTTATTCTCGTGTCGACATTTATGGGAGCTGTGACCACAGTTCAAACAGCCTATAACATGGTGAGTGAATTTATTCCCAACTATGTAATCTCACAGGTAGTGCGCGAAATGATTGTCCTGGAACTGGCACCCACTATCATTGCTGTTATTTATGCTGGTAAAGTTGGATCTAGTATGGCTGGCGGATTGGGTACCATGAGAATTACTGAACAAATTGATGCACTTGAGGTGATGGGCATAAATTCAATTTCATATCTCGTACTCCCAAAGATCATAGCTTCCTTGTTGATGTATCCTATGCTCGTCATCATTGCGGGTGTTTGTGGGATTATGGGGGGCTACCTCGCAGGGACAGTCACTGGTATCATTACCGCGGAAGATTACATTTATGGATTACGAACAAGCTACAATGAGTTTACTGTGATTTTCGCCCTCATCAAATCCGTTGTGTTCGCATTTCTGGTTGCCTCCATTTCATCATTCCGGGGATACTATACGCAGGGCGGCGCGCTCGAGGTTGGAGTATCGACAACCCAGGCGGTAACAACAAGTGTGATTGCCGTATTAATCGCCGATTATTTGCTAGCTCAACTACTGCTTTCGAAATGATAAAGATCCAGAATATTACCAAGTCATTCGGTGACAAAGTCATATTGAAAGATGTCAGCGGAATTTTCGAAAAGGGAAAACCAAACCTAATTATTGGTGCCAGCGGTACTGGGAAAAGTGTGCTACTGAAATGCATCGTCGGACTGATCAGACCAAACGAAGGCCAGGTCTTTTATGATGGCCGTGATTTTTACGGCAGCGATCGCGATACCCGGATTGAAGTTCGACGGGAGATGGGAATGTTATTCCAGGGCGGAGCACTTTTCGATTCAAAAACCGTTGAACAGAATGTCCGCTTTCCCCTGGATGTCCTCACAAAAATGTCGAGAAGTGAAAAGACTGATCGGGTAAATTTTTGTCTCGCTCGTGTCGGTCTGGAAAATGTCAATAAAAAAATGCCTTCCGAAATCAGTGGCGGGATGAAAAAACGTGTAGGTATCGCGAGGGCTATTGTAAATAATCCCAACTATTTATTTTGTGACGAACCAAATTCAGGTTTGGATCCCCAGACTTCAATCCTCATTGATGAACTTATCGCGGATATTTCTGAAGATCTTGACATCACTACAATCGTTGTGACCCACGACATGAATTCTGTGATGGGTATTGGCGAAAGAATTATGTTCATCTATAAAGGGCAAAACGTTTGGGTGGGCAATAATAAAGATATCACACACTCTGGCGTTAAGGAATTGGATGACTTTGTTTTTGCCAACAAAGTCATGAACAGCTTGCGTGAGAAATAGTCTATACTTTCACAAATACAGCGGATGCGTTGTGCCCTCCAAAGCCAAATGTGTTGCTCAATGCAACTGAAATATTTTTATTTCTCTTTTCCCCGAGAATGATGTTCAAGCCTTCGGGAAGTTTTGGATCAACGTGTTGTGTATTTATGGTCGGCGGCACAATGCCATCATGAATTGCCATAATGCAAATGATAGCTTCGATGGCACCCGCGCCTCCTAGCAAATGGCCAGTAGCCGACTTCGTTGCGCTGATCATAAGCTTTGTTTTATGTTCGCCAAAAAACTTGGAGACAGCCTTCATCTCGCTTTCATCTCCAACTGGAGTCGATGTAGCATGTGGATTTAAATAGTCAACTTGCTCCGGCTTGAGGTTGGCATCTTCTAACGCCCATTTCATTCCCAGCATTGCACCCAGGCCTTCGGGATGTGTAGCAGTTAGATGATACGCATCCGCTGACATCCCGCCTCCAGCAACTTCTGCGTATATCCTCGCGCCTCTTTTTTTCGCGTGTTCGTATTCTTCCAGGATAAGCGAACCGGCGCCCTCCCCCATAACAAATCCATCGCGATCAACATCAAACGGGCGTGAAGCTGTCTGAGGACTTTCATTTCTCGTAGATAGAGCTTTCAAGGCTCCAAAACCACCTACTCCTGCTTCATTAACGGCAGCTTCCGAACCTCCCGCAACGATCACATCCGCTTTGTTCCATCGGATGTAGTTCATTGCATCTATGATGGCCGTTGTAGACGTAGCGCACGCCGACACCGTTGTAAAATTCAGGCCCATAAATCCGTGCCTCATGGCGATCCAGCCGGAGGCGATATCAACGATCACTTTCGGAATGAAGAATGGGTTGATTCGAGGAGTGCCGTCACCTCTAGCATAGTCCATTATTTCTTGTTGGAAGGTGTAAAAGCCGCCGTTTCCCGAACCCCAAATCACACCGACACGCGTCTTGTCAATTTCATTCAGGTTAAGACCCGAATCCTTTAAAGCCTCGTCCGTTGAAGCCAGTGCGTATTGAGTGAATGGATCCATCTTGCGGATTTCCGACTTCTCGAAATAATTCAGCGGATCAAAGTTCTTAACCTCGCAGGCAAATTTTGTCTTAAATTTAGTCGTATCGAATTTTGTGATGGGCGCGGCTCCACTCTTTCCGCTGATCAGTGAATTCCAGAAATCGGACAACGAATTCCCTAGTGGCGATATTGTGCCCATACCTGTTACAACTACCCGGCGTTGTTTCATAAATTAAATGGTGATGTTATCTAAAATACTGTTACAATGGCTGACAATTAGATCCATTGGTTCGCGAGACCTTTCCACGCGCGAAAATATCAATGCTCCTTCGATAGCACAAAATATTGTATAGGCTAACGCCCTCGCATCGGTATTCGAACGAAACTCATTTGTTTCAATACCTTTCTCAATCAGGTCCTGTATATAATTTACCGTACCTGTGAGTTCTTTCACTACCACCCTGCGCATAGACGTTCGGTGATCATCTACCTCCACCGACGTGTTAAGCAAGGGACAGCCACCAGGAATCGGCGGACTAAACACATAAGAAGAATAAAAATCAAAAAGGGCCGAAAGACGTTCTTTGTATGTTGGCTTGTTCGAGACCCGATTAAGTACCATTTCGCGCACTCTACGCATGGAATATTTGAATGCTTCCTGCGCTATTTCATCCTTATCCGTAAAATTTCCGTAGAGTGCTCCCTTGGTTAAACCCGTAACATCGGTTACGTCTGCCAGCGATGTCCCGTCAAAACCTTTTTGATTAAAAACGGGTGCTACTTTCTCCACTATGTATTGCCGCGTGCGTTCTGCTTTGGTCACGGCGCAAAGCTAACCAAAATATACCAATCGGTATATTTTTTAAAAAATAAAAAAACAGGCCCCGAATTACGGTTCAGCGCCTGTTTTTAAACCCAACCAAACTATAGACGAATATTTATAACCACAACGTGAAGAGAATTTTCTGACTTACGCGCTCATGAGTTGCAACGTCAGCGCCTTTTGTACAAGTTCAACAGAATTTTTTGCCTCAGATTTGCGCAGAAGATTTTTACGATGCGTTTCAACCGTGTGGTGACTAATATTCAACCGTGAAGCAATTTCCTTTGTAGTAAGTCCCGCAGACACCAGAGCAAGCACTTCTTTTTCTTTAAATGTGAAAGCATTCATAATATTAGGAGGTTTAATTTTTTCCGTTTCTAATTGTTACGCTCTTTATGGAAAGGCCTGCCTGATGTAACCCAACGGCGGTAAATTTTTTTTATTTTTTTTTTAGGCGAGCATTTTTTCATGAGTCAACCTGCCGCTAATCATACTCTTTATAAGGAAAGCCGCATTTCCCAAAAAAAACCTAACTTTAAACTGTCTCTAGAATTGGCTTTAAAAAATAGGTTCGTATCGGGTTACGAACTCCATCCTTTTACATTAAGGTCGTTATCATGGTAGGTGGTGAAGCCATACAAAATGAAATCATACAGAAAATTCGTTCCGGCGGGCAAACTGAGCTGGGGTCGATTTACGAAGAATACAGAACAGAGTTTCTGCAATGGATCACTAAAGAGTATGATTGCTCCATGGATGACGGAAAGGACATTTACCAGTTGACGATTCTTATTTTTTATGAGAACATAAAAAAGGGGAAGCTGGAACACCTGGTAAGCAGCGTGAAGACATATTTGTTCGGCATCGGAAAAAATCTTGCAAAAGACAATATGCGCAAGGAGAAGAAATTTGTTCCAATGAACCAGGAAAAGTGGATCAAGGAATATTTGATCGACGAGCCGGATCAACACATCGATGAAAAAGTGTTCGCACTAGCGAAGAAAGCCCTTGAACAGTTAGGGCAACCGTGTCAGCGCCTGATTGAGTTGTTTTATTACGAAAACAAAAACATGACAGAAATAACCGAAGCAATGCAATACAAAAATCCGGAAACGGCAAAAAATCAAAAATGCAAGTGCATGGCCCGGCTAAGGAAGTTGGTTGAGGAGGAGATCGAAAAAAATTCAAACATTTTAAATCATGAAGCCTACTGAACAAGATATTACTCTGGTTGAAAAATATTTTGACGCTGAGCTAACCCCAGAAGAGTTAAACCATTTCAATGCGCGCGTCGAGCACGATGAAGACTTTAAGGCATTGTTTCAGCGCGAGAAGGTCATAATTGGTGCTATCCGAAACCAGGGACTGATCGACAATTTGCTGTACCTAAAGAGCGTCGAGGAAAAAATCCAGGGGGAGCAGACATATCCAATGGCATCGGGCATTAAAGGATGGTACTATTACGCCGCTGCCGCGGTCGTTGCCCTACTTGTAGCAGTGACTTTTCTTTTACCTCGCGAGGACAATACCGATGAACTCTTTACAGCTTACTTCACACCCTATCCCAATGTAGTGCAACCCCTATTAAGAGGAGACGACAACCTCATGCCTGAACGGACAAAGCCCTTCCAGGATTATGAGCAGAAAAATTATGAAGCTGCTGCGACAGGATTCAAAGAACTGCTTGAGGTGAAAGAGGAAGCCGGAATTCTGCTTTTGTTGGGCAATTCAAATTTAATGCTGGGCAAGGCGGAAGAAGCGCAGGAAAATTTTATTACTTTGATCAGGAATTACGACGAATTCGACCTTCAGGCCAAATGGTTTCTGAGCTTGAGTTATCTGAAGAGTGGCGATATTGAGAATGCGCGAAAAATATTGACGGAATTGGGAGAGATGGAAGTTTCGTATGCATCCAGGGCGAAGGAGTTGCTGGAAAAGGTAGATTAGATCCCAATTTCAAACTTAATATTTTAATATTCATGGCAACTCCAAAAGACTCCTCTCGGAAAAGTGATGTAATTAATTTAGTGTTAAAGGTAAAAGCAAGTCGTAGGGAAGATGGTCCTATCGAACTCTCACTCGATCTGAACCCTAAATCCAAAATGCTACAAATAGAGGAAACATTCTCAACACGCGAAGAGCTATCCAGAATTCTCAAATTTGTTGATGAAGTCTTGAAACAAGTTGACGAACGTACGCAGATCTATAATCGTGTTCTACAGGTAGACGAAAAAACTATGGCCTCCCAGTTCAGCGACGGGTATGGCCAGAATTTCAAGCCTGAATTCGGAAAAATCGACAAGATCATTCACAGGCATAATAGCCCTGGTGAATCCACTGTAAGTTATGCCCGCATCTACAACGGCGACAAACAACCTCACTAAAAGGGGCTAACTAAAGGTGTTCGCCTTAATCTCTTGAATGATAGAAGTAGGACCACTACGATTGCCAGCACGCCTGCAATCACGAAAATACTGCTTCTGTCATTTTTCTGTATACCATCGAGGTTTCCATAGACTACCAGGGGCGCCCATATTTTGGGGTCAGCTGTTAACTCATCAGCTGATGCAAGGTAATTTAGTTTCGATTTTCGTAAGGCTGCATCGATGGCTTCGCCCTCCAAAAAATAACTATAGAAGTTGTCGATCAAATTAATAGAAGCCTGATCATTTACCTTCCAAAGACTCATCAATGTATTCTGACATCCCGAAAAAGCAAATGCACTGGCCATACTAATCATTCCTTCACCCTTGTAGCCCTTACCCAAACCCGACTCACAGGCACTGAGTACAGTCATGAACGCTTTTAATTTCAATCCATATAATTCATATGCATGCAGTTCTCCATCATCCGCTGCATTAGCCGTATTCGTGAAATACAAGTTGGCGGCAAAATCGTTTTGTATATCACTTCTACCGTGTACTGCCAGGTGAATTATATCAAAGTCTGAAGCCAGTGACTTAAAATTGGATTCCGTTGCCCGGTCATCTGTCAAAAATTCTCCGTTTTGAAAGCGTGATCTCAGTGCGTTTAACTCCATCCGCGCGCCCTTAATATCCTGAAGGCGAGTAGCCGTTCCGTTAATTGTATCACCCCCGGTAAAACCGATTCCAAGGAACGAAGGATTCGATAGCAATCGTGCATCCTCGTTGACCAACATCGATGACGAATATGCGTAGCCGATCGAATAAGATTTCACGAGATAATTTAATGCCAGGTAATTTATTTGTGTTAGAATGGATTTTTCTTGTAACAAAATTTCAAAGGGTACTTGTCCTATCCTGCCGTCAGGAATTATTTGGATTCGACTTGTATTTTTCAAAAGTTCACGAAAGGGACCAATCAACGTTTTGTATAGTTTGAAACCATTTGCAGAAAATGAATTGAATGCGTCGGTCGATGACAGAGAACGCTCATCATTCAAATGAAGTAGCAACGCATTAATAGTTGCCGAAACACTGTCGACCTTACCAATTTTCTGGAAAATCACCTGATCATGTCCGATCCCCATGGCATAAACAAATTCATTACCCCAAAAAAATTCGATCAAAACCTGTTCTTTCTTTTTCAGGATACATTGGACTTCAGTGATGGACAGATATTTGTAACCATATTTTGCTTTGAAGTAACCCGGATGTTTTTCCTCTATCGTTGCTTTACACACCTGGATCTTACGGTCCAACTGAACGACGGTCTCACGTAACTCCGAAAGCTTTGGAGAATCGGAAGATGCACGAATTTCTCGGTTAATCAGATCCTGCGTGCTAAACAACTGTCGCTTCAATTCATTTAAGAATTGGAAGAGACTATCGTGTGATGTGATTTGACTATTAAATTCCGCTTGCGTCAAGGCGTCAGCTAAAGATCGGGCTTTGCTTTGCTCTAAATACCGAAAGGCAAGTTGATGAATGGTATCCTGATGAAAACTTTGAGCTCCTTCATGAAGCGTTGAAAGAATTTTTTCATAAAGGTCAAAACGTTTATCGAGAAAAGCCCACTTAGCTACTTCAAGATCGAGCGAATTTCTTTGCAGCGAGATCAACTTTTCAGCATGTTTCAGACAATCCATTGAATATCTCATAAGGTTATGATCCCCGGTTTGCCTGAACTTGCCTTGCAAGGCGAAAGCTTTTTTTGTAAGGATCTCATGAATAAAATAGTTGAAGCCGATCTGTTCTACTGAAGGATTATCCTTAATGTTTTGTGAATGGAATCCTCTCACAGCAGTTTTAAGACCCTGCTGATAACAATATAATGCTGAATCATAAGCGTGTTTTCTAAAATGGTGTTCTCCAACCTCCTCCCATACCTGCGATCCCATTTCACTCTCCAGGCTGTTTCGTAACGCGAGCTCTTTAAAGACTTCATTTCGTATTTTTACAAAATTTGTTTCATCGTTATTTCTTGAGTAAGGCTCTAGCATATTACGCAAAAGGTGCAAAAACAGATCCGGATCTTTAACCTCGGGCATTTTGTACAATTCGTAAGCTTTCGAAAAATATTGTAATGCGTCTTTGAATAGACTATCATTCTTAAATGTCTCTCCCAAACATAAATAATACCATGCCCGTTCATCGAGATTTTTGGTTTTCGCATTCAACTCAAGCGCCGTCAAATAATGTTTGATTGCCAGCTCTGAGTTATGCATGTCCCGATATATGTTGGCAACCATCCCATGTGCTAATTCAATTCGGCTAGGTTCCAACTTTTTCGCGACTTCTAAAGTTTTTGATCCATAGGATAATGCCTTATCAAAATCGAATTGGGATCGGTTGGTTGCCGCCAGACTATAGTAGTTTCTGTACAGTTTTAAAGAATCGGTGAACCCGATTTTCTCACGAATCAGCAACGCTTGTTCATAACATTTCTCTGCTTGATAGAAGTCGAACTTATAATACTTGTAAATATTCCCTAGCCCATGGTAGCAATCGCTGACTTCCGGACTCCATTCCCCTTTCGATTTTCTCCAAATATTCAGTGCCTCTTTGTAATGAAAAATAGGTGTATCTATTTGTATCGTTAACCTGTTATAAAATTCTCCCAGATTAAAGTGCAGCAGCGCTCGATCATCCGCGTTTTGGAAATTTCTAGAAACCTTGAGCGCATCCTTTAACAAACCAAAGACTGCATTTCGATGTTTGTCCTTTTCGATAGCTATCGATCCTAACTTATTTACGCTCTTTACATACGTCTCCCAATCTTTTGACTGACGCGCCAGATGCGTTGCTTCCACAAATAATTGGATTGCCTTTTCTGGATTTTTAGAAGTTTCAGAATCTGCTTGATTAGCTAGCGTGCGCGCTGTGTCTTCTACCTGCGGATAAGCACGGGTGTGCAATACCGCGGCAAAAATAATTACCAGTAGAATCTTAGGAGAGGGGTCCATTCTATCCCCGAAGATAGGGATGGTTAGGATAAAATCGTTATTAGTTATTTGTTAATAGTTAATTGTGGGGAAGC
>JAEZBX010000169.1 GCA_023412765.1 Bacteroidota bacterium | reverse complement strand
CTGCGGAATCGGGTGTTGTTCACCAACTGGATCGGGAATTCCTAAAACATCTCGAACCGTTTCAATAACGAGAGTTAGCACGAATGATATCAACGACACCTGTCTTTCCACCGTCTCTCGTCATCCCAGGCCTCTGTGTCCTAACGATACTTTTCATTTTTCTTGAGTTAAAGAAAAAAGCTGGCTTTCGTAACACGCGCATTATTGCAATAGTAGTAATGATGATTGGGCTGGCAGGAATAATGCTTCGTCCGAAATATTCGTCCAAAAAAACCGATTCAATTCTCTTGTTAACGTCGGGCTATGCGCCGCAAAAGGTTGATAGCGTGCTTAGCAAGCATCCAAATGTATCAGTAATGCGCCTGCCTGATACAAGACCATTCAATAAAGCGGCTCCTATTACAGACTACAAAATCACCGATCACAAAATAGATTTCGTTGCAGGCGAAGGACTTAAACTTTATCAACTGGACCGGTTAGGGGACGCAACGTTTATCTATATTCCCACATCGATACCCGGTGGCATAATAGATTTAAGGATGCAGGAACATTATGAGTCTCATCGAAACGGAACTATCTATGGTAGCTACAACAACAAAGTAGGAAGGACCTTAATAAGTCTGCACAGTCCTGCTGGTGCAGAAGACTCGACGGTAATTTTAGAAAAAGGTAAAAAAGATTTTACGTTATCATTCATGCCGCGGCTGGCAGGAAATTTTACGTACACGTTGGTCATTCGTGACAGCGCAAATATTACCAAAGAAATTGTTCCTATCCACGTTAACGAAAGCAGGAAACTGGAGATTCTTTTCCTGCAATACTACCCTACATTCGAAACGCAATATTTGAAATCATACCTGTCAGAAAAAAAACATAGAATGGTCGTTCGTTCGCAATTATCAAAAAATAATTTTCGGCACGAATTCATCAATCGGGAAGAAACGCCTATATCGAGGCTTTCCGAGCAACTGCTCGAAGGGTTCGACCTTATAATCGCCGATGCAATTTCGCTCGCCACCTTAACAGCACGAGAAAAAAACGATCTGCAAAGATCGCTTCAGCATGGGCTGGGACTCCTTAGTTTGACACCTGTTGAAAAGAAAAGCGACGTTTTCCCATTTGAAACTACCTCGATTAAAAAGGACACTACGTTAGTCATGGTGCAGCAAAAGCGGTATGTACTTTCTGCACTCCCAATCCGCGTGAAGAAAAATCAATCAATAATCCCATTGATGAACAATAGCAGCGGCATTCTCAGTGGATATACTTTTCGAGGCGCGGGCAAAATTGGGTTTCAACTGTTGCGCGAAACTTACCAGCTTCGGTTAGCTGGTGATTCACTTGCCTACGCGGACATCTGGGTTTCCCTCCTTGAAAAAGTTGGTAGAAGAAAAACAGAGAATTCAACCATTAAGATTATCACACCATTTCCACTGTACGAAGACGAGCCAATTGACATTGAAGTGTTGTCAGAAAATGAGAACATTATTTTAATGGATGATTCAACAAGCATACCGTTGCGCGAACATCTGAGTCTTGATAACGTCTGGCGCGGGCGAACCTGGGGAGGTAAGGAAGGATGGCACACTCTAACCACAAATCAGAGAGCAGTTAAGTCGTATTACATTCATTCACGACCGGCATGGCAGGCATTATCGATCACAAACCAAATGAGAGCTAACATGTTGAGAGAAAACGAAAGAGACGACATTTCCTCCAGGGAGATTACCACCATGAGAGAAGTACCCCAGATTTTCTTTTTTCTCCTCCTGGTTTTGGCGGCAGGTTATGCCTGGTTGGCACCCAAACTATAACTTGCTTTTCTTAACGGGTTTTGGAGTGGTTTCAATAACACGGACCAGTTCATCATACCATTCTTGCCCATACTTTCGAATCAAAGGATCCTTGAGAAATTTGTAAACCGGAACCTGTAGTTCCTTACCGAGAGCACAGGCGGGCGAACAGATATGCCACTTGTGGTAGTTAACCGCCTCAAAATCTTTCTTTTGTGTGATGCGTATAGGGTAAAGGTGACAAGAGATAGGTTTTTTCCAATTGATTACGCCATCGTTATATGCAGCTTCTATACCGCATTTCAGAATACCCTTCTTATCATAAACAGCGTATACACATTCCCGACCCCCGATAACCGGTGTACAAAGATCACCTTCATCATCCACTGTGTGAGTTCCCTGTTTTTCGATTTCTTCGATTCCGCGCGGCGTAAGATATTTTTTTATCTGCGGATAAATATCCTCAAGAATACCAAGCTCTTCTTCAAGCAATGGGGCGCCAAAATCTCCTTCGACACAACAGGCACCTTTACACCGTTCGAGATTGCATACAAATTCCTTATCGCGGACGTCGTCGGAAATAAGGACATCACCTACTTTGATCATGTCGGCAAAGGTAGAGAAAATTAGAAATTAGAAATTGGAAAGTTGAGGGGCCTTCAACTAATACTTTAATCGCACAGAAATTGAATGGATGCAAATAGAGGCAGAAGAAAAATTGGTGATAGTTTGGGAGATTTTTATTTGAAAAATTTGTTTAGAATTGTCGGTCGATGAAAATTACTTCACCAACTACTAAAAAGATCTGTAACGAGCGATTTTTTGTAAAAAATCTCTAAATATTTTTAGTTACCTGGCAGCGAAAACGAACAGTGCTCTAACTTGCACGCAGAAATGATGAATTATCTAGAGAGTCTGAATGAGCCTCAGCAAGAGGGAGTATTGAATACAGAAGGGCCATGCATGCTCATCGCGGGTGCCGGTTCGGGGAAAACAAGAGTTTTGACTTATCGAATAGCCCATTTGATAAGCAAGGGAGTTGATCCCTTCAATATCATGGCGCTCACGTTTACCAATAAGGCTGCCAAGGAAATGCGAGATCGCATTGAGCGGGTAGTCGGTCATGACGCTCGAAATTTGTGGATGGGCACTTTTCACTCGGTATTTGCCCGGATACTGCGTGCAGAGGCGCGACACCTTGATTATCCCAGCAATTTCACCATCTACGATACTGATGACTCGAAAACGCTGATCAAAAACATAATCAAGGAACTAGGACTTGACGATCAGGCATACAAGCCAAGTACTGTATACAATCGGATTTCTGCAGCAAAAAACAGTCTTATTGGATGGCAGGACTACCTTGCAAACGCTGAGTTAATGGGCGATGACGCAGCGAATCTCCGTCCAGAAATCGGAAAGATCTATAAGACATACGCCTTGCGTTGCTTCAAAGCCGGCGCGATGGATTTCGATGATCTTCTTTTCAACACTGACAAACTTTTTAAGGAGCATCTCGAAGTTCTAAACAAATACCAGCATCGTATTCAATACGTTTTGGTTGACGAGTTTCAGGACACAAACCTTTGCCAGTACTTTATTATAAGGAAATTGGCTGCAGTGCGTCAAAATATTTGTGTGGTTGGCGACGATGCTCAGAGCATCTATGCATTTCGCGGCGCCGATATAACAAACATATTGAACTTTGAACGCGATTATCCCGACCTGAAAATTATTAAGCTTGAGCAGAACTATCGTTCAACTCAAAACATTGTGAATGCTGCCAACTCGGTGATCAAAAAAAATCGGGCGCAGCTTCCGAAAAATGTTTGGACCTCTAATGAGGAAGGTTCGCTAATAGAACTTATTAAGGCGGTATCTGATAACGAAGAAGGTAGGCTGATAGCTTCCTCCATTTTCCAGGAGAAAATGCAGCATCAACTGAAGTTCAGTGACTTTGTTATTTTGTACAGAACTAATAGTCAGTCGCGTGCAATTGAAGAGGCCCTGCGGCGGATGAATATAAAGTATAAGGTTGTTGGCGGCCTCTCGTTTTATCAGCGAAAGGAAATCAAGGACTTGCTGGCCTATATGCGCTATTCCATCAACCAGCAGGATGAAGCATCATTTCGCCGGATCATAAATCTCCCTAAGCGAGGGATTGGAGATTCCACAATAGATAAAATCATTGTGGCGGCGAACGATCATGACCTTCCCATTTGGGAAGTTGTGCAAAATGCAGATAAGTTCATCGGAGGACGTGCCGCATCGCCCATAGGAGATTTTGTGGCCATGATCAAACGCTTCGGCGTAGAAGTCGAAAGAAAGGATGCTTACGATGCCGCGTTTGAGATTGCTAAAGGATCAGGGTTGCTTCGTGAACTTTACGAAGACAAAACCGTTGAGGGATTAAGCCGTTATGAAAACGTACAGGAATTGTTAAACGCCATTAAGGAATTTGTTGACGATCCAGAACGGCAAGACAAAAGCCTGGGAGCATTTTTACAGGAAGTTTCGCTGATAACCGGGCAGGACGAAGACAAGGACCAGGACACGGAAAAGGTAACGCTGATGACAATCCACATGGCAAAAGGATTGGAATTTCGGCACGTGTATATCGTTGGATTGGAGGAAGATTTGTTCCCGTCACAAATGATGTTAAGCAGCAGGGCTGACCTGGAAGAGGAAAGGAGGCTGTTTTATGTTGCGATCACCCGGGCCCAGAAAAGACTTTTCTTGTCGTATGCACTCACCCGATATCGCTTTGGGCGACTGAAGAACTGCGAACCCAGCCGGTTCCTGGATGATATCGATCAGTCATACATCAAGGTAAGCAGTAAGTTTGCAGGACTCGAGTCGGTTCCGCCTAATAGCGATTATGCCAAAACATTGGTAAGTGGTATTCGAAAGACTATTAGCTCCACTCCACCTCCTAAAGTTACTTCTTACAGAGCGCCAACTGACTTTGTACCAAGCGACACCGCATCTTTGCAAGAGGGAATGAAGGTAGAACATCCAAAATTTGGGTTCGGAATGGTGTTACAGATGGATTTTACCGGCGCTGACCGAAAAGCGAAGATAAAATTTGACGATTTTGGAGAGAAGACCTTATTGCTTAGCTTTGCTAAACTTCGAATCCACAATTAAGGTTGGGTAGATTTTTGCGCGGTGACAATCCACTATACAGCCGTATACACGTCTAGAGAGAAGAATTAACAAAAAAAATGATAGGAGAATATAACTCACAACGTCCGGATATTATTCTGAAGGAATATGGCCGGAACGTTCAAAAGCTGGTTGAATACCTGCGTACAATTTCTGACAAAGAAAAGCGAACCGAACTCGCATATACACTCATCGAGCTCATCAAGCAATTGACCCCCAGCATTAAGGATCAACCAGACAACCCTCAGCGGTTGTGGGACGACCTTTATATTATAGCAGACTTCAATCTTGAGGTGAACAGTCCCTACCCTATGCCTGAGCGCGAGCTGATCTTCAAGAAACCTATGAAGATGATGTACCCGAAAAACGATGTACGTTTTAAACACTACGGAAAGAATATCGAAAAGCTCGTAAAAGAGGCGCTTAAGAAAGATGACGCACAGGAACGCGAAGAGGCAATCATCTACCTTGGCAAACTAATGAAAACGTTTTATGGCAATTGGAACAAGGAAACTTTGGATGACTCAGTTATTTTAAGAGATATCCAGGCGATGTCAGGCGGGGCACTTAATATGACTATCGAAAAAGTTAGAGAAGACAACCTGTTTGAAAAGCTCTACAAGGAACGGAAGAAAACAAGACCACAAGGCAATGGCGGCGGAGGTCAGCAACGCCATCAGGGTGGCGGACACCGGTCTTTCAAGAACAATAAGGGGAATAATTTCAGGAGGAGAAGAGACCAGAATAGTTAATAGTTATTAGTTATTAGTAAGAGTCCGGCAGGTTTTTATTTTTTAATGACCGGACAATAGAATAAACTCACATTTTTTAAATATTCACCTAATCAGTGATCAAGCATCAATGAGTATTTTTAAGATCCGCGGAGGAAAAAAGCTTAAGGGAGAAATCACTCCACAAGGCGCAAAGAACGAAGCTCTCCAAATTTTAAGCGCAACACTTTTATCAGCCGACCCCATCACGGTACACAATGTTCCTAACATCGTTGACGTAAACAAACTTATTGAACTCATTGGCGCCATGGGTTCAAAGGTTGAGAAACTGGGACCTGAATCATACAGGTTCACAGCATCAACAATAAATGTCAAGTACTTAGAAACGGAAGAGTACCGGAAGAAAGCGGCGGCGCTGAGGGGTTCCGTTATGTTGCTGGGTCCAATTCTGGCACGCTTTGGAAAAGCGTCGATGCCTAAACCTGGCGGAGACAAGATTGGACGCCGCAGGTTAGATACACACTTTCTCGGCTTCCAAAAGCTGGGTGCGAAATTCAACTTTGACGCTGATGAGCATCTCTTTACCATCGATGCAAGTCAACTCAAGGGTACATACATTCTCCTTGACGAAGCATCAGTTACAGGAACAGCGAACATCGTAATGGCTGCTGTTCTTGCTAAGGGTACAACGACAATTTATTATGCTGCGTGTGAACCCTACCTCCAGCAGCTTTGCCTTATGCTCAACCGCATGGGTGCGAAGATCAGCGGAATCGGTTCTAACCTGCTTACCATCGAAGGTGTGGAGAAATTGGGAGGTACAGAACATACTCTCCTGCCCGACATGATCGAGATCGGAAGCTTTATTGGACTGGCCGCTATGACGCAGTCAGAAATTACGATAAAGAACTGCAGGATTGATATGTTGGGAATCATTCCTGAAGTTTTCAAACGTTTAGGAATTAAGTTGGAATTTCGTGGTGATGACATTCACATTCCTTCACAGGAACGATATGAAATTGAAACATTCATCGACGGATCAATATTAACTGTGTCGGATGCTCCGTGGCCCGGCTTTACTCCCGACTTGATAAGTATTGTGTTGGTGGTTGCCACACAGGCAAAAGGCACAGTGCTCATCCACCAGAAGATGTTTGAAAGTCGCTTGTTTTTTGTCGATAAACTAATCGACATGGGAGCGCAAATCATCTTATGTGACCCTCACCGCGCCAATGTTATCGGCCTTGATAGAAAGCAACAGTTGAGAGGAATAAAAATGTCATCCCCTGATATACGTGCGGGCGTTGCTCTGCTCATCGCAGCACTTTCTGCAAACGGGGTAAGCGAAATTTCCAACATTGATCAGATCGATCGCGGATATCAGAACATCGATACGCGGCTGAAGGAATTAGGTGCGGATATTCAGAGGGTGACTTAAGCTGTCAGCTAACAGCTATCAGCTGACAGCTTGATGCTGCTTAAGCACAAAGCACAACGCAAAATGCAACGCTGGTGTCTGCTAAGACGATTTATTGCAGCCCGATGAGCGAGCACTCACTACGCTCGAGCGAAACCTCAAACCTCAAACCTCAAACCTCAAACCTTAAACCTTAAACCTTAAACTTTAAACTTTAAACTTTAAACTACGACAGGTCAATTGACAGTCCAACCGGACAATGATCCGATCCCAGATACTGATCGTAAACCATCGCGTCCTTTACTTTGTCAATGATTCTTTCGGGGACAAGAAAATAATCGATTCGCCACCCCGAATTTTTTGCGCGTGCATTTGTCACGTAGTTCCAATAGGTGTACTTCACCTGCTCAGGATAAAATCGTCGGAAAGTATCGACAAAACCGCATTCCAGCAGACGAGTAAAACCATCGATCTCTCTCTGCGTATAGCCCGCTGATTTATTGTAATTTTCTTTTGGTCGCGCGATATCTATCGGCTGATGCGCTACATTAAGATCTCCACAAATGATCGAGGGTTTACGTCGGTCGAGCCATTGCACATACTCGCGGAAATCTTTATCCCAACGCTCGCGGTAGTCCAAACGCGTGAGCCCTTCTCCTGCATTAGGTGTGTAGACAGTTGTAAGAAAAAACGTAGGATATTCAGCTGTAATGACTCGCCCTTCCTGGTCATGTTCTTCGAGTCCCATGTCATATGTAACTTGAAGAGGTTCTATCCTGGAAGCAATAGTAGTCCCTGAATACCCTTTCCTTGCCTTCGAAGCATTTACGTAAACATGATAGCCCTCAAGCGCTTCGAGCGATGAGCGCACGTCTTCTTCACCGGCTTTTGTTTCCTGCATGCAAAAAATATCAGGATCCATCATTTTAACGTCCTTGTAAAAATCTTTCTTAATGATTGATCGGATACCGTTTACATTCCAATTGACTAAATGCATTTTTAAAGTTGATGGTTTAAGGTTTAAGGTTTAAAGTTTGAGGTTTGAGGTTTGAAGTTATCAGAGATTAAGCTATGGGACAACTTACTGCCGATCGTAATTACGAGCATTAATTTTGGTATCGAGCAGCTTCAAAGCACTAATCAATAACAAGCGTTGAACTAGAATCTCTGCAAAACTTTAAACCTTAAACTTTAAACCTTAAACTTTAAACCTTAAACTTTGTATAAATAAAAAAGTCCTGCAAAACAGGACTCTAATATTCTTTAAAAAAGAGATTAACCCTTTTTCGCTTTGAACTCTTCCTTGACCTTTTCTATATCAACATTTCTGATGACAGGTTGAAAATTTTGATTCTTCAACGATTGACGTCTAACTGCTGATTTTGCCTTGTCTTTGCGGCCTTTTCGCTTCAATCTCGTTACTGCCATGATTCGGTTTAATTTTGAGTGCGCAAAAATAAGGGGGAAATCCTGAATTACAAAGTTTACGGTTTAAAGTTTAAGGTTTAAAGTTGTGGTCTGCCTGTTTACCCTTAAAATTGCGACTTATTAAGTTTAAATCTCAGGTTGAATAGTGTTCAGGCGGAAACTTCAAACTTGAAACCTCAAACCTGAAACCTTATACGATTTATATGGAAAAACCTACCCTTCCAAAAGGAACCCGGGATTTTGGACCGGCTGTCATGGCCAAAAGGCAATTCATTTTAGAAAATATTCGTAGCGTTTTCCAAATATTTGGATTTCAACCACTTGAGACCCCGGCAATGGAAAATTTGTCAACGCTGACGGGAAAGTACGGGGATGAAGGCGACCAGTTATTGTTCAGGATTCTAAACTCAGGTGACTTTCTTAAGTCAGTTCCTCCGAAAGTGCTGGAATCCGGCACCTCTAAATCAATCAGCAATTTCATAGCAGAAAAAGGCCTGCGGTATGATCTCACCGTACCCTTCGCGAGATATGTGGTAATGAACCGAAACGAGATTAGCTTTCCCTTTAAACGTTACCAGATCCAGCCCGTTTGGAGGGGCGATAATCCACAAAAAGGCAGGTACCGCGAATTTTATCAATGTGACGCGGACGTTGTCGGTACGAATTCACTTATCTGCGAAGCCGAAATCATCCTTATGATCAAGTCCGTCTTCTCTCGCTTAGGTATTAAGGATTACACAATCAAGGTAAATCACCGCGACGTTCTTTCGGGCATAGCAAAAGCAATTGGCGCAGCACAAAATGAGTCGGCGTTGTTCATCGCAATAGACAAATTAGATAAGATCGGCGAAGAAAAAGTTAAAGATGAACTGCGTGCAAAAAACTTTACCGAGCAAAGTCTCACGATGTTATTTGATATATTAAATACCGCGGGATCGACCCAGGATAAGTTGAAGATGCTTACAGCCAAAGTCGGAAGCGAGGGTGAAAAGGGTGTCCGGGATTTACAAAATGTTCTCTCTTTGATTCACGGCTTTGGATCGGACGAAAACCATGTTGAGTTTGATATCGCACTAGCCCGCGGACTAAGCTATTATACAGGTTGTATCTTCGAAGTTAAAATTAACAACGTCAAAATCGGAAGTGTAAGTGGCGGCGGACGCTATGATAATCTCACACAATCGTTCGGCGACAAGGAAAAATTATCCGGCGTTGGTTTTTCATTTGGTGTAGATCGCTTGTACGACGCAATGCAAGAGCTTGGGCTTTTCCCTACAGAAACGCATGCATCGTCTAAAGTTTTGATCTGTCATTTTGATGAAGCGAGTATGCGATATGGTTTGGGACTAATCTCCAAGCTACGCGACGCTGGCATTCCCTCGGAAATTTATCCCGATTCGTCGAAGCTGAAAAAGCAACTCGATTTTGCCAACAAGAAAGGAATTGAATACACTATCATCATAGGGTCCGAGGAAATAAGTACTGGCAAGCTGACTTTGAAGAATATGAATGAGGGGAAACAAGAAACCCTCACCATCGATGAGGTGATCAAAAGATTAAATAAATCCTATTAGTTCCTAACTTACAATCTGCGTTAATGGAGAAAATTTACTTTTAACTGCGCAAGGACCTAAAGGAATTTTGATGGCCAAAACCAGCGTTCATTATATCTCCGACAAAAAGCTTACCCTGCGAGATCTTGCGTTGATCCCTTCAGGCAACGTTACATTGGAACTGTCCAACGGCGCTAAAGAAAAAATTGAACAGTGCCGATCCTACCTTGATAAGAAGCTAAGGGAATCGAATCAACCTATCTATGGTATCAACACAGGATTCGGATCTCTCTACAACAGGCACATTCCATCGCATCAACTGGAGAAGCTACAGGAGAACCTGGTAAAATCCCACGCTTGCGGTACTGGTCCAGAAGTTCCTTCCGAGATTGTGAGGCTTATGCTTTTCTTGAAAGTTCAATCGCTGTCATACGGTCACTCGGGCGTACAGCTGTCAACGGCTCAGCGGTTGGTCGATATGTTTAACGAAGATGTGCTCCCCGTGATTTTTGAGATGGGTTCATTAGGAGCGTCCGGCGATCTCGCTCCTCTGGCGCATATGTCCCTACCGTTGATAGGTCTCGGCGAGGTAGTATTTCAGGGTAATAAGATTTCTGGTGAGGCAATACATCAAAAACTGCAGTGGAATCCATTGACGCTGGAGACAAAGGAAGGTCTTGCTTTGTTGAATGGGACGCAATTCATGGGTGCTTATGGCGTTTGGTGCCTGCTGCATGCTCACAAATTATTGAAGCTTGCTAATTGGATCGGTGCGTTGTCATTGGATGCGTTTGATGGTCGTATTGAACCATTCCTTCCTTCGGTAAGTACAATTCGTCCTCAAAAAGGACAAATTGAAACAGCACATCAGATTGTGCAAATTCTTCAGGGCAGTGAACTGATCAAGCAAAAGAAAAAGCATGTCCAGGATCCCTACTCCTTCAGGTGCATTCCACAAGTACATGGTGCCAGTGCCGACACCGTTGACTTCGTTACGAACATATTTACAATTGAAGTAAACAGCGTAACCGATAATCCGAATATTTTCCCCGAGGAAGATGCAATTATTTCGGCAGGAAATTTTCATGGTCAACCGCTTGCAGTTGCGCTTGATTTTCTTTGCATCGCCCTATCGGAGTTGGGTAGTATTTCCGAACGAAGGACATACCAACTCATCGCCGGAGCCCGGGATCTTCCCAATTACCTGATTGCAAATCCAGGTATTAACTCGGGGCTAATGATCCCTCAATATACTGCTGCTTCTTTGGTGAGCCAGAATAAGCAGCTTTGCACGCCTGCCTCTGTTGATTCAATTGTTTCATCAAATGGCCAGGAAGATCATGTGAGCATGGGCGCAAATGCAGCTACAAAAGCCTTTAGGGTAGTCCAAAATTTATACTCAATTCTCGCTATTGAATTGATTACAGCGGCTCAGGCAATGATGTTTAGAAGGCCCTTAAAAACCTCCCCAGCGCTGGAGGACCTGTTAAGTAATTTCCGCGAGATTGTAGCGTTTATAGAAGATGACCGGGTATTCTTCAAAGACCTTCGAAAAGCTGAGCAATTTTTAAAAAATTGGGAACCCAAATGAAGTTAAGGTTTGGATGTGCTTTTCTTTTGTGCTGCCTTGGTTGTTGTTTGGCGTTTGCCCAACCTTATCCCAGTAACAATGGAACGTTCGAAGTCGATCAGGTAAAAGGGTGTGCTCCATTCACAGTTACGTTAACCGTGCCAACCATAATATGTGACCCTGGCAATAACATCAACTGCGATTTTTTCTATGAAGCCACATCCATCCAGAATGTATTTACACACACCTACACTACACCTGGAACTTATAACCTGGTAGGAATTTTTCAAGGGGGCATTACCGATCGCATTACGATCACGGTTGTTGAAGACACTCCACCTGAATTCGAAATCTACTCCTGCAGTAGCAATGGAATTCAAGTAAATATTACCGACACAAACTATGATCGCTATGTAATAGATTTCAATGATGCAACGGCTCCGGTAGTGACAACATCGCTTTCAACTGTTACCCATACTTTCGCATCCTCCGGCACCAAAACCATTTCGGTTCGCGGCCGCAATCTGGGGGCCGATGACAATTGTACTGCAGCAACAAAAACTGTAGATGCTGTGCTGGCTTTGCCTGTACCCACCATAACTCAACTTACAGTTTTGAACAATAATGACATTCAGTTGGATTTTGGTAACGAAGGGAATATACTCTACCGCCTGCAGGTTGCGCAAAACGCAACAAGTGGTTTTCAAAATCTGCAAAATGTTTATGAAACGTCGACTACCACCATTAACAATCTTCAAACGGGTAACAACTTTTATTGCTTCAGGCTGGGAGCATTCGATCCGTGTAACAACACAACCGTATATTCAAATACCATATGTAGCTCAAACTTTGACGTTGCCGCGCTCAATAATAATAATCGACTGACTTGGGCTACTTCCTCCGCAGGTGTTACTAACTTCACCATAACGAGGGACGGTACTCTCGCTTTTACGCAAGGTGGTGCCGCTACTTCGGTCGATGACACCGGCATTACCTGTGGTGTAAACTACTGCTACCAGCAGACCATAAATTATGCTAATGGAAGTACCAGTATAACGCTTCCTGTATGCGCTGTAGCTCAATCTACAAATACGCCAACCGTTGTCGAGAATATCTCGACCGTTGTGGGAACTGACAACTCAGTCCAACTTCAATGGACCCAGGATCCTGCTTACCTGCCTTCGTTGTATACAATTTCAAAATCTGTTGATGGTAGTTTTCTAATGAATGCAACTGCAACAACGCAGGACTTCACGGACAACGAATATCAAAACGACGTTACGACTTGCTACAACATCGCTTACACGGACGCATGCGACAACAAGAGTCCGCAGAGTGTTGAGGTCTGTCCTTTGAAGTTGATCCCAACACTCGAGTCCGATAATAGTGTTACTCTTTCGTGGAACGAATACGAAGGTTGGAGCAACGGAGTAGATCACTATGTTGTCGAGAAATTCAATGCTGCGGGTCATTTGTTGCAGACGGTCAATGTGTCCAATGCGACAACGTATTCAGACAACGCACAAGATCCCGATAATCAGATACTTCTTTATCGAATTACGGCTATCGCCAATGAAGGTGGTATTGTTCCTTCCGTTTCAAATACATTCACTGTAAGCAAGAATCCCAACTTGTTCCATCCAACGGCGTTCACACCTAATAATGATGGGCTTAATGACACTTTTAATGTCCGGGGCCAATTCATAGCAACTTTTGAATTAAGGATTTTTAATCGATGGGGCGAGATGTTATTTGTAACAGAAAATATAGATGAGGGATGGGATGGTCAGTTCCGCGGGTCGCTTATGCCAGAAGGAACTTATGTTTTTCGTGCTACGGTAACGGACCAAACGGGCAGAACGTTCGAGGAGTCTGGTCCATTTGTACTTCTTCGAAAGGATTGATTGATTCTGATGCCATCCGGTACAATCTGGCGCGCGATCTTCTCAATACGACTTTTCTTTCCGAACTTTGTAAGAATTAACCGCAAGGGCGCAAAGACGCAAGGATAGTTTTAATAAAGGCCCCACATTATTTAAAAATGTTGCCAAGGCCCTTTGCGCCCTCGCGACTTTGCGGCAAAAAAGATTTCGTCCTTTGATGAACGATGATGAAAAAAAACTAAAGACAGTGTTATGTTCGATATGATGAAAATGATGGGCAAGATGAAAGAAGTTCAGGCCCGGATGAAGGAGTCACAGGATAAACTAGGGACCATGTATGCTACTGCTGAATCCGGTGCTGGATTAGTGAAGGCGAAGGTAAGCGGAAAGAAACAGCTTATATCTCTGGAAATCGATCCCTCGTTGTTGAAAGCAGAAGATAAAACTATCCTTCAGGATCTCATCGTTGCCGCGGTAAACAAAGCTTCCGACGAAGCGGAAGTCCTTGCAAAAGAAGAAATGCGAAAAAGTACTGAAGGGCTTCTTCCAAACATTCCCGGCCTGGATCTAAGCAACCTTATGGGATGAGCCGGACGGCAGTCGTCATTCTAAATTATAATGGCGAAAAACTACTCCAAAAGTTTTTGCCCTCGGTTATTCAATATTCAACTGAAGCCGACATCATCGTTGCTGATAATAATTCAACTGACAGGTCGGTTCATTTTGTTCGCGAAGCATTTCCTCAGATCCGACTCATACAGCTCGATAAAAATTATGGATTCTGCGGCGGATATAATCGCGCGCTTCGGGAGGTGGATGCGGATTATGTCGTACTGCTTAACAGCGACATTGAGGTGACGGCAGACTGGCTTAGGCCGATGATCTCGTTGTTAGACGCAGACATTTCCATTGCAGCAGTTCAACCAAAAATTTTATCATATAGTAAAAAGAATCACTTCGAGCACGCAGGTGCAGGCGGCGGATTCATAGATATGTTGGGCTACCCGTTTTGTCGCGGACGCGTGTTTGATCATATCGAAGTTGACGAAGGACAATACAACGATACCCGCGAAGTATTCTGGGCATCAGGCGCATGCCTCTTCATTCGATTGCAATCCTTTCGAAAATTTGGCGGATTTGACGAAGATTTCTTTGCGCACATGGAGGAAATTGATCTTTGCTGGAAGCTAAATCGTTCGGGACAAAAGATCTTTTATTGTGGTGCGAGTACAATCTATCACGTAGGTGCGGGCACGTTGGCATATCGCAATCCTGCCAAAACCTATCTTAATTTCAGAAACGGATTAGCAATGCTTCTAAAGCATTTCGATACAGTTGAGCTGCTGTTTATGATGCCGATAAGAATTATCCTGGACTGGGTCGCTGCGTTTCAGTTCCTATTCACTGGCGACTGGAAGAATTTTCTGGCTGTGCTTAGAGCACATTCCAGCTTCATCGCCAATCTGCCCGCTGGGGTTCGAAAGCGGCGCGAACTAAGAAAGCTATATCCCACTTACAATCATTCAATGATATATGCAGGGTCGGTGGTTGTACATTATTACCTGAAAGGAAAAAGAAATAGCTATGCACCCGCCAGCGTTTATAACACCCAGCAGCATGCTTCATAGCAAGTACAGGGTAATCATTTAAGGTAATCAATAATCCCAGATAGCACGGCGCCGGAGATGTTTCCGCATGTTCATTACGAATGCCAAACAAAGATAAATGATGACGGGTGACCCGAATGTAATGAACGAGGCATAAATAAAGAATAAACGTATGCTCGAGGTGGCGACACCTATCGTTTCGCCTAGCTTGGTGCACACACCAAAGGCATAAGTCTCAAAGAAATGTTGGATTCTATCAGTAACACGTTCCATACTATCCATACTATCTCCGTATCCCAAACATTCGACTCTCGAAAAAGTTATTTTGTCGACTGAAAAAATTTTGCTGGCAAATATAACGTACCAGCTTAGGTCAAATTAGCGGAATTATCTTAATTTTTTGACTATAATTGCAAAAAAATACACATAAGCATACTTTGCAACCTGTTTTAAATCAACCATAAATCTAAAAATCCAATGAGAAAAGTAGTTTACTCATTTCTGATCTTCGGAGCATTAAGCCTCGCGGGCTGTACACTGCCCAAGATGGTGAAAATGTCTAAAGAACAACAGCTAACCGTCACACCTAACCCGCTGGAAGTTCACAAAGATACAGTTGCCTTCGACATGGCGGCTAATCTTCCTGTTAAGATGTTAAAGAAAGGTACTGTATATACAGTAAACACTTTCTATAAATATGGTTCAAGTGAAGTTGCATTGGACCCTTTGGCATTTAAGGCTGAGGATTTTCCAGATGCAAAGACTGAACAACCTAAAGGAACGAAGAGCTTCTTCTTCCCTTACCAGCCTGAACAAAAGACAGGTACCCTGGAAGTGGAGGGTGTAGCATCGAAAGGAGAAAAGACCAGGGCAACTCCTCGTATGCCTGTAGCAACTGGTATCATCACAACTTCGAAGTTAGTTAAGCCAGTATACTTTGCAGCTTATGCAGATCACGGATACAACAACCAGGAAGAACTGGTGCCTGTTATCATTCCTGATTTCATTTTCGAACAAGGTAGATCAGTACTTAGGACAAGCGAAATCAGAAGTGTAAAAGGAAAAGAACTTGACGCTTTCATCGCATCGAAAAACGCTACCCGCACCGTTACAATCACAGGTACTCACTCTCCTGAAGGTGCTGAACGTATCAATGCGAGACTTTCTCCAGATCGTGCTGCTGCGATTGAAACTTTCTATCGCAAGCAAATGAAGAAGTATGATTACCAAGGTAAAGCCGATTCTATCAATTTTATTCTCAAGCCAGTAATCCAGGATTGGAATGAATTCAAAAACGTTCTTTCTTCTTACGAAGGCATCACTTCAGAACAGAAAGCTGAATACCTGAACATTATCAATGCAGGTGGTTCATTTGAAGATCAGGAGAGACAAATGAAGAGCCTAAGCACTTATAGAAAAGTATTCAGAGATGTATATCCTAAATTAAGAACTGCGAAGACTGAGATCCTTGTTGTGAAAGACAAGAAGACAGACGCTGAAATGTCAGTGTTGTCGAAGCAAGTTACCCAAGGTTCTGTTTCAGCGGATACACTTTCTTTCGAAGAGATGATGTATTCTGCAACCCTTACTCCATCACTGGATGAAAAAGCAGCGATCTATGAGGCCGCTACCAAGAAAGGTTCTAACTGGAATGCTCACAACAACTTAGGCGCTGTATATCTCGCGCAGGCTCTTGAGAATCCAGCAAATGCTGAGTCACTTGCAGACAAAGCTCTTGCTCAATTGGAAATCGCTCAAAGACTGAATGACGCTCCTGAAGTTCAAGCTAACCTCGCTTCTGTTAACATGATAAAAGGAAATGCATACGCTGCCTACAACCATGCAACCAAAGCTCTTAGCGGTGGTCTTCAGGGTGACAATGCAGCCGGCGTTAATGGCGTAAAAGGTGCTGCAGAAATTATTAAGGCTGAATACGCAGCTGCTGTATCTTCAGAGTCATCAGCAACAGACAACGCTGACAATCTTTTCAACAAAGGTTTGGCACAAGTACTGAACAAGGATTATCAAAACGGTTTGACTTCATTTAACGAAGCTATCGCGAAGGACAGCAACCATGCTCTCGCATATTATGGCGCAGCAGTAGCATCAGCTCGCCTGGGCAATGCAGACGGTGTGGTAAGCAACCTAACCAACGCGGTTAGAATCGATTCTTCTCTGAAAGAAGCAGCTCTTAGCGACCTTGAGTTTAGCAAATTTGCTGCAACTGAATCCTTCAGAAACGCATTGAAATAATAATTCTCATTGGATAAACAGGAAGCCCCGGCAACCGCTGGGGTTTTTTGTTTTACGGGGAAGAAATGTGTTGAAATGCTTTTATCCTTTGAATACTGAGCCTATTTTTACGCACTTTCTAATAGAACTATGCGCGAAATCCAGTTTAGAGAGGCCCTTCGTGAGGCCCTGAATGAAGAAATGAGGAGAGACCCAAGCGTTATCCTGATGGGTGAAGAAGTAGCCGAATACAATGGTGCATACAAGGTGAGTCAGGGTATGCTCGATGAGTTTGGACCGGAACGTGTTTTGGATACTCCTATTTCAGAGCTCGGATTCGCAGGCATTGGAATTGGGGCTGCTATGAACGGTCTCAGGCCTGTTGTTGAGTTTATGACCTTCAATTTCTCCCTGGTAGCTATAGATCAAATTATCAA
Source organism: Bacteroidota bacterium (assembly GCA_023412765.1). Lineage (GTDB taxonomy): Bacteria > Bacteroidota > Bacteroidia > Cytophagales > Cyclobacteriaceae > Chryseolinea. The sequence goes on along the minus strand of JAEZBX010000169.1, from coordinate 4,123 downwards.
TGGTGCTGCTAAGATACATTCGATGTCGGGCGGCCAGTACAGCGCACCAATCGTTTTCAGAGGTCCTACCGGAAATGCTGGACAACTTGGAGCACAACACTCTCAGAATTTTGAAAATTGGTATGCAAACACCCCTGGATTGAAAGTGGTTGTTCCTTCCAATCCGTACGATGCAAAAGGTCTTCTCAAGACTTCCATACGCGACAATGATCCGGTGATCTTTATGGAATCTGAGGTCATGTACGGCGATAAAATGGATGTCCCTGCTGAAGAGTATCTTATTCCGCTCGGCGTTGCTGACATTAAGAAGGCAGGAAACGATGTGACAATAGTCTCCTTCGGAAAAATCATGAAAGTTGCTATGGCAGCTGCTAATGAGTTGGAGAAAGAAGATATCTCCGCCGAAGTAATCGACCTGCGGACGGTCCGCCCAATCGACTATGCAGCCATCGTCGAATCAGTTAAGAAAACAAACAGACTGGTAATCGTCGAAGAAGCATGGCCCCTATCATCCATTGCAACGGAGATTACATATCATGTTCAACGGCATGCATTTGACTATCTGGATGCGCCCATCCATCGCGTGAATAGTTTTGATGTGCCTCTACCTTATGCTCCAACGTTAATCGAGGCAATTCTTCCTAATGTAAAGAAGACCATCACGGCTGTAAAGGCAGTGATGTATCGCGACTAATCTGTTCGACAGACAATTCTGGTTCAACGACCTGACTATTGGAGGGTTGCACTGATGGCGTTTCATGCAAACGAAGCGCAATCATCCCGTTTACAAAGACAAAAACTAAAATAGCTGGCAGCAAATAGGCACCATACCGAAACTTCATTCCGGTGTGGCTATACGACCATGATGTAAAATCCACATACACCTGGGCAAGTACAAGCAATGAGCCTACAGTGAACGCAGCGAGTATTGCGATACCAGCATTTTTTGAAAGTTTCTGTCGTCTTGCCAGGTATTGTATCAAAAGAACGATCAACACAGATATCGAGACCACAATCCATACCGTTAAAAGAGTTCTGGGAAAAGAACGGAGGTAATGGTACTTGTAGATCAACAGCCCTATCTTGCCAAGGATGTTTGGTTTCGACAGAAGCCAACTGTCAATAAGGATCAGTGTCAATAGACACCAGTAGAAGGTAACTTTGCGGATCATATGCGATATGATTTTGGACCAATATTTCTGTTATTTTGAAGTTAGCCCATTACTCATGAGAATATGAAGAACAATCGATGACAGCCGGCCAGTTTCCACAAGCATTCATTAAACGCGAACAAGCGCATCTGGGGGATCAATGGAAGGACTTTGAAGAGGCCCATAGACAGTCGCCGCCAGTCAGCATCCGCTTCAATCCAAGGAAGGCAAAACACATCGAGGGAACTCCAATTCCGTGGACGACCGATGGCCGCTATTTGGAACAACGACCCTCCTTCACCCTCGACCCGTCATTTCACGGAGGAAAATATTACGTGCAGGAAGCGAGTTCTATGTTTATCGAGCAGGCTTTCCGACAGCATGTTGCCAGCAATGAATCTTTAGTCGTACTCGATTTATGCTCGGCACCCGGTGGTAAATCTACTCACCTGTTAAGCATGATGAACGACCGGAGTTTATTAGTATCAAATGAAGTGATTCAATCGCGCTCGTCCGTTGTGTCTGAAAATCTAAAGAAGTGGGGCCATTGTAATGTTGTAGTCACCAACAATGACCCCAAAGACTTTCAGCGGCTGGAGGGATTTTTTGATGTGATCGTTGTCGATGCTCCATGTTCAGGCGAGGGTCTGTTCAGAAAAGACCCATCTGCGTTAAATGAATGGTCAGAAGAAGCGGTAGAACTATGCAGCCGTCGACAGCGCCGAATTTTAACCGATGTATGGCCAGCTCTAAAGCCAGGTGGGATTCTTATCTATTCGACGTGCACCTATAGCATCGAGGAAAACGAGAGCAATCTGAATTGGGTTAACGAGGGGTATCCATGTGAATTTCTTCAGATCAACATCGAATCAATTTGGGGAATTCAGGAAGTAAGTACAAAATCGGAGATCGGTTACCGTTGCTTTCCTCATCTTGTAAAGGGAGAAGGATTTTTCCTTTCAGTTTTGCGAAAGCTTGATGGTCCAACTCTTAAACATGTACGAACGAAAACGAAACTTCAGTTGCCCTCAACAAATATTTCCAGTGCACTGCAGGATTGGATTCTCAATGCAAGTGACAAATTCTTTTTTGTTCACAGCGACCGGGTACAATTTTTTCCAGCAGAGAAAGTTGCCGAAGTCCAAAGAATTGTTGAAAACCTCCGCGTGCTATTTGTGGGCACTTCTGCCGCAACTATCAAACATGATAAGTTAGTACCCGACCATGCGCTTGCCCTGTCTATTGATTTGAATCGTGATTTTTTCAATACCATTCCGCTAGATGTGACCTCCTCACTCCAGTATCTGCGCAAAGACGCTGTACCATTTCCATCGGTAGAAAAAGGATTTGCTTTGATAACCCATGAAGATATTGGGCTGGGTTGGGTAAATGTACTTGACAATCGTGTGAATAACCTATATCCCTCGGAGTGGAGAATACGAATACGTTAGCAGGTTCGTATATGAATGAGAATGGCCGGTCGTCATCCACAACCGGCCCATTCTGTCAGCCAACCCTTCATCTTCTGTTAGTCCTGTTTCCAACTGACAACATACCTACGAAGTCCTTCCAAGGGGTGGATTTCAACTTTTAAAAAATTCTGTATTAGATGCTATTTCTTTATTTTTGAAACCCTTTTGGACCCGGTAATCAGTCGTGCAGCAAGTGTTGAGAACACGAAGGGTAAGAAGTAAGTAGTAAGTAGTAAGTAGTAAATAAATAGTAAGTAGTAAGTAGTAAGTGGTAAGTGGTAATTAATCGTCGTGGAGTAAGCACTCAAACTAATAACTATTAACTATTAACAAATAACGGCTAACAGAGCATGCTATCAACAAAATACAATCCAGGCGAAGTAGAAGACAAGTGGTACAAGTATTGGATGGACCATGGCTTTTTTCATTCAGAACCGAATCCACAAAAGGAACCATATTGCATTGTTATTCCACCACCGAACGTGACTGGGGTATTGCACATGGGCCACATGCTCAACAATACGATTCAGGATATTTTGATCCGCAAGGCGCGTATGGAAGGAAAGGAAGCTTGCTGGGTGCCGGGCACTGATCATGCTTCCATTGCTACTGAAGCTCGTGTTGTTGCCATGCTGCGCGAACGCGGGATCAAGAAATCAGATCTCACACGCGACGAGTTTTTGAAATACGCCTGGGAGTGGAAAGAGAAGTACGGCGGAATAATCCTGGAGCAGCTGAAAAAACTTGGTGCTTCATGTGATTGGCAACGTACAACGTTCACGATGGATCCAGCTTATTACGAAGCTGTCATAGACGTCTTTATCGACCTTTACAAAAAGGGAAACATCTATCGCGGTCTGCGAATGGTCAACTGGGATCCACTGGGAAAGACTGCACTTTCCGACGACGAAGTTATCCGAAAAGATGTCCCCTCGAAATTGTATTACATTAAGTATGCGATCGAAGGAAGTGATCAGTTTGTAACTATCGCAACGGTACGACCAGAAACAATTATGGCTGACACTGCGATATGCGTGAATCCATCCGATGAACGATATAAACATCTTCATGGCAGAAAAGCTGTTATCCCATTAATTAATCGGGCCATTCCAATCATCCAGGATGACTATGTGGCCATGGACTTTGGTACAGGATGTTTGAAGGTTACTCCTGCCCACGACATGAACGATTATGAGTTGGGCGTAAAGCATAATCTTGAAGTAATTGATATTCTCAATGAAGATGGAACGTTGAATAGCCTCGCTCAAATTCTGGTTGGAGAAGACCGTTTCATCGCCCGGAAAAAAATAGTCAAGATGCTCGAAGCTAGCGGGCAGTTAGATAAGACCGAAGATTATACCAGCAGCGTTGGATTCTCTGAACGGACAGACGCGGTGATTGAACCCAGGCTGTCTTTGCAGTGGTTTCTGAAAATGAAAGAACTGACGAAACCAGCACATCAGCACGTCATGAATGATGACATCCGGCTAATTCCTCCAA
>JAEZBX010000007.1 GCA_023412765.1 Bacteroidota bacterium | reverse complement strand
TGACATCGAATCTGGCGGGATTAGAATTGATCAGGAATAGCACTATTGCCTACGGCGCCGAGAAATGTGACTTTAGGTTCAAACGGATTTCTTAAAGTTCAAGGTTCAAGGTTTGAGGTTCAAGGTTTGAGGTTTGAAGTTTGAAGTTTGAAGTTTCGACCTGAAAGGACTGCACTCCTTATTCCTTACTCCTTATTCCAGCGGTCTTAAAGAGTTGCACCCTATTCGTTATTCATCATTCCTTATTCGTTATTCGTTATTCCTCTACCTTTTCAGACATGGATACGGAATAAGGAAAGGCACGGAATACAATCGAGCCGACCGATCGCTGATCGCCGATTACTACTTTCAGTACTGCACATTTTGTGACATGCAATTCTTTGTGTATGTTAGACACAATAACTATGAAATCCATGACTTCCAGACGAAATTTCCTAAAGACATCTGCGGCGACTATTGCGGCCGTTGCTACATCTAATCCTTTGTTAGCTGAACTGACTAAAAAGAAAAAGGCAGTAGGTATTCAATTGTTTACGATTCCCGCGCTGGTGGCCAATGATTTCAAAGGCACATTAACCAAGCTTGCAAATATTGGGTTTAAGGAGATCAAATTTTTCGGTCCGTATGAATTTAGCTCAAAGCAAACAATCGAAGGATGGAACAAAGTTGCACCGATGCTAGGCATTACAAAAAATGCATTCTACGGTTATAGCCCATCCGATGTGAAGAAAATTTTGAAAGACTTGGGACTAACAACACCGTCCGTCCATTTGGATCTCATAACAATGCGTACAAACATGGGTCCGGCGATTGACGGCCTTTCAGCGCTTGGTACTAAATACGTCGCAATACCGGCTATTGCTGATCCGAATGAACGCAGTGACTTCAATAAGCTCGCAGACGAGTTCAATGGTTTTGGCGAACAATTCGCTAAGGCGGGATTGACATTTGTTTATCATAACCATGGTTACGAACACGCGACCAAAGAAGGCAAAACATTAATGGATACGTTGTTAGCGCAGACTGATGCTGATAAGGTTAAGTTTGAACTTGATATCTTCTGGATGACGGCTGCAGGTGCAAACCCAGTGGAATATCTTAAGAGATATCCTGGGAGATTTAAGCTACTGCACTTGAAGGATGCTTCGGAGCCCATCCGCTTCTCTGGTGATGGTGGCAGCGTGGACCAATGGATGCCATTGTTTGGAAAAATGTCTGACCCTGGTTCAGGTATATTTGATATTCCTGCGATAGTGGAGGCAGCGAAAAAATCCGGCGCGGACCATTTCTATTTGGAAAGAGATGTAACGCCTACGCCGGAGCAGACGCTAACGAATTCGTTTAGTTATTTAAGGTCGAAGATCTAGAATAGTTTCAAGTTTAAGGTTTAAGGTTTAAAGTTTCGAGCGCGAAGGGGAGTGCAAGAAATTTAAAATCTACGCACACACCTGGGAGTCAGAAACCTTAAACCTTAAACTTTAAACTTTAAACTACTATTGCCCGGCGGGTAACATATTTCTAATCGAACTAATCCTCCATTCCCCCTTAACCAACACAGCGATAAAAGAGCTCCACATCTTCCGCATCGAACCATCAGGATTTTGGATTTCGTAACGACAGTCAATGATAGCGCTGGTGGTGCTTAACAACTTGATCTTATCGACTGTCAACGTTCTGGTTCCTGGCGTGCTGGCTGAACTTCTTAACATTCCCTTTACTGCCACTCCAAGGCCATTTCTCCATTCACCCGTCGAGACTAGCTGGTCGATGTCTTGTGTTAGTATATTCTTTAGCAAGACAGTGTCTCTGTTTTCTCTGGCCGTCGAATACTGGTCTATAAGTTCCGTAAGTTCTTTCTGTTGTTTTGCTGTCGGCGCATTCTGTTGGCCGTTCGCACAAAATGAGATCATCATTATAGCAAGTGAGTATAAATACGTACGCATATACCTAAATTAGAGTGTGACAAATATTTTTCTTACAGTTATTACCAGACGCAGAATTCGCCATGGGTAACTTACATCTAAAATAATAGCTTTAAGGTGATATTATGATAAGTAAAATATTGGTAATGAGCGTAAGGCTGAAAATTTCGTGCTTGCTAATCTTGCTCTCGCTGCTTTCGGGTTGCGATAAAACGCGGACAACTGAAAATGTTGAGCAGTGGACAACTTATGAATTTGCATTACGTGCAGAGAAAAACTTTCAGAACCCTTACACAGATGTAGACGTATGGGCTGAGTTCGTAAATGATGCTGGAGATAGCTTGAAACGTCCGGCATTTTGGGATGGTGGTGCTGTATGGAAAGTACGGTTTGCTCCACCCGATGCTGGTCATACGTGGACATGGACCAGCTTTGCATCAATAAATGATGAGGGACTCAATGGGAAGACCGGTTCATTGCATTCCACTCCATATCAGGGAAAAAACAAGATTTTGCAGCATGGTTTGTTAAAGATGTCACCGGGAAAGAGAAATGTTGTTCATGCGGATGGCACTCCGTTTCTTGTGGTTGGAGATACACCTTGGTCAATTCCATATCGCGCTACCACAAACCAGGTAACGACGTATTCAAAAGATCGAAACAAAAAAGGATTTAACACGGCGCTGCTGATCACGCTGCAACCTGACCGCTATGCGAAGGGTCCGGAAGCAAGGAATACAGTACTAGGATTCGATAGAGCGTTTGAAGATCTTCATGAGGGAAGCATCAATAAACTTAAGCCAGATTATTTTCAGACGCTAGATTCGCTGACTGAGATTCTAATTGACCATGAACTGGTGCCTTTGTATGCTCCATTTGCACATGGATATGGCTGGAAGGGTGAAACGCCGATCGGTTCTCAGTTGCCTGCTGACCAGTACGTTCGTTATTGTAAATATCTGGTAGCACGTTACGGGAGTCAGCCTGCATTTTGGCTGGTGAACCTCGATGGGAATGGACTGGCTCCGGGTGTAAAACCGGGAGGTCAGGCAATTGAAGAATGGGATGACTACCGTCAACCGGTTGGGCTACACTACAGTCCGTTTGACGATTATCTTGCAACCTGGGCAAAAGGTGACAGCACTTGTTGTTTTCATTATAACCGACGATACCAGGAGGAACCATGGCTGGATTTTCAGTGGGCACAAACCGGTCATGATGGACTGCATCTTTACCATAAAGTGGAACGGATGTACAGCAACCAACCAATAAAAGCAGTGATGAATGGCGAATCAACCTACGAAGGAATGGGAGAGGGCAAGCACGGATTGGGATGGTGGCAGGGTGAGGATGCGTGGATGCAGCTGATGCACGGTGGCACTATGGGTGTTGTCTATGGTGCGGCAAGCTTGTGGCAATGGAAGATAACAGCTGATGAACCAGGCTGGCCGGAATGGACAAACTCACCCCATTCCTGGAGAGATGCCCTCGATCTCGAAGGAAGTAGATACGTTGGATTTGTATCAAAGGCGTTTGAGGGATTTGACTTCACCGATATGGAAAGGCGATGGGATCTGACCGAAGGAAATAAGCCCCTTTTGGCAATCGAAGGAAAATTTTACGTCACCTTTCTAGGCAACGGTGGAAAGATCAAAATTAAGGGAATACCTGAACGAATGTCATTTTACTGGTTCGATCCGGTGAAAGGAGAATTTGTAAGGGAAGGCAAGGGCACAACGGATGGGGTATTCGTGGCGCCAAATGAAGGTCCTTGGGTACTTATCGTCGGAGAGCGAAACTCCATGAGCTCTTTAAATGAATAGTTCTACTTTATCATTTTTCGAATAATATTCACTTGAGAAGAACCCCGAACAAGGAAATATTGAATACCGATGGCTATCGGTACGAATGATGAATGATCGGTCTTAACGAGAAACGCTTTAAACAACGGAATGAATGTAAATGAAATTTTTAGGAGGCTCCTAGCGGAGCTGCGTTCTCATCCGCGGATTGTGCTACAAATAGGAGGCTCCTAGCGGAGCCAGTTAATCGACTAGTTATATCCATGCAACTTCTATGCGCGCCTTTATACCCTATACCCTATACCTTATATCTTATACCTTATACAGCACCTTACTTTTGAGATTTTTGAAGAGAGGGAATAGGGAATAGGGGATAGGGAATAAGGGTGCGTACTTTACGACCGCACCTCATTCCTTACTCCTTATCCCTATTCCTCTTTCCCAACGTGCCAACGTGGGCATATTCAATCAAGATAAACGGTGGTCTTTGCATTTTTGACGAATGAACACATGGCCCTTTTCGGCGATGTCCCACGGTGTCGAGTATTCTCTCCAGACGTTAATAGCATTTGCAAAATCAGGGTCATTCCGGGAAAATGCCTCAATTGTCAACCATCCCTGATATTTTGTTTTCGACAAAGTTGAATACGTTTCGTCCCAAAGAACGTGCCCATCGCCTGGAGTCCCCCTGTCATTTTCGCTAATATGTACGTGATGCATCACAGGAGCAATAGTCTCGATAGCGGCTGATATCTTCTTCTCCTCGATATTGGAGTGATGCGTATCGTACATAGCTTTGACTCTCGGATGATTAGCTTTTGATACGAGATATTTTAATTGGTCCATTGTGTTGCACAGGTAGCACTCAAAACGATTGAGTGCTTCCAGAGCAAGTGTAATATTTGCTTGTTCCGCGTACTCACCTGCTGTATGTAAGATCTCAGCGCACCATTCATATTCTTTTTCCTGCGGTGGCAAACGAGAAAATGCAGCATGAGCCGAATGCATGGGACCGCACAATACACTGGATCGCATGTCATGGCTTCGATCGATGGCCCACTTCAAGCGGTCTAATGCTTTTGCCCTGACTGCAGCTGACGAATCAACGGGGTTCGTTTCCTGATTCATGACAGTTACAGTTGTAGTTTCCAACCCGATCGAGTGCGTATAATCACCAAAGCGTTTATATGCTGCTGCATCAGTAGAGCCTACAAAACATTCAACACCATCATATCCAATTAGCTTTAGTCGATCTGCAATGGGAAATAGTTTATCAGAAACGTCGGCGGTCCATGCTAATACGTTAAATCCTACTTTTATCATCTTGCATTCCTTTGATGTAACAGACTCTCCTGTAATTTCAATTTTTATTTTTCAATTGGATGCTGCTTTAGCAATTCATCCGTCGTGTAGAAATCAGTTTTGTTCTTTGTAGCCTCGCGTACTTTCTTCACCTGGGCAGGATTTATTGTCGAAGCTCGGTTACCAAATGAATTGCGAACGTAAGTGAGGACCGCTGCGACTTCTTCATCATTCAGCAAGCCTGCAAAAGGCGTCATGGGCACCTGGCCACCATATTTTTGGCCAAGAACTTCGATGGGACCTTGCAGCCCTTTTAAAGTAATTTTAATAAGGCGTTCCTCATTGCCAGTTACCCATGGAGTGCCAGCGAGGGGAGGGAAGCCCGATGGAGATAGCCCGCCGCCGTCGGGTTGATGGCAGGTATTACAGTACCCTTCACGACCGTAAATTGCTTTTCCTTTTAAGAATAATTCCAGATCCTTCCCTTTGAGGTGTGTGGTAACCACTTCCTCTTTTTTCTCCTCTACGGATCGCCCATTGATGTGCGCAACGGCTGCTTCATACGCAGGCTCCATCCATTCATCCAGTGGCAGCTTACCGGCTTCATTAAGTATTGCCATGCCATCATCCTTGTTCAGCCATGACGCGGCAACAATTGCTTCCAGTCGTACGCGACCATGGTTGTCTTTCGTGGCCTGCATCAATAATTCTTTTTGATCTTTCACCTGATGCCCGGTATATCTCAATACCCGAACAGCGGCAGACCTTACGCGATAATCGTTTGCTCCAAGCAGCTGCCGGAGCAAATCCTGATCTACTTTGTTGATTCCCCAGGTTACCCACAATGCCTCAAGCAGATGGTGTTCGTATTTTGGATCGTTCTTCTCCAGCTTGTTTATCCAACCAGTGAGTTGCGATGATATTTCAGGTACGTTGCGTCCTCTCAATTCGCGGCGTGTCCGATAGCGAGTCCGATATTCGGGAAGTTTTAAATTATCCAAAAGTGTTTCAATACTTGCGCCTGCTACTGCAGCCGGCTCTACAAGCGGGCGTGATGGATATGTAACCCGATAAATTCTTCCGTGCGCATGATCTCGCAACGGGTCACGCGCGCTATGCTGCATGTGTCCGATCAATACATTGTGCCAGTCGGCGACATAGAGCGATCCATCAGGAGCGAATTCAAGATCTACCGGCCTAAAATTTTTATCATCCGACCTAACAAGATCAAGTCGATGTTTACTGCTGTAACCCGTGCCATCATCTACCAAAGAATGCATTTTTGTACCCAGGAAACCGATCGTGTTATTGATGAGAAAATCCCCCTGGACTTCATCGGGAAAATGCCGGCTCGATACAAACTCCAATCCGGATGTGGGACGTACTCTGTGCTTTTCTTCTATCAGATTTTTTGATTTAGGTGATGATACTCCATATCTCGGAAGAATACTTCCAGGCATCATCCACCTGACATCAGGGCTTGATGTTTCTGCAAAGAAGTTTTGTCCCCAATCATCAAAAGCAATACCCCATGGGTTAGGTATTGCAAGCTGGGCGGTGCGCTCAAGCTTACGACGCGCGGGATTATATCTGTAAAAGCCACCGTTTGTAGCGCGCACGGGCCCGTAAGATGTTTCGACATTGGTATGAAGGAAAACGCCTTCACCCATGTAGATGGCGCCGGACGGATCAGCACTGTATGCGTGTATCTCGTGATGAGTGTCATGATCGTCAAATCCACTTAATACAATTTCTTTTTTGTCCACCTTATCGTCACCATTTGTATCAGTAAGCAACATGAAGTTTGTGCCCTGTGAAATGTAAACGCCTTCGGGAGCTATTTCGAACCCATTGGGAAGATGCAGACCGTCTGCAAATACAATTTGCTTGTCTGCTTTGCCATCCGAATTTGTGTCTTCTAAAATAATAAGCTTGTCATTTGGCTTTTGATCTCCCGGTTTGTAATGCGGATAGCTCGGCATTGTTGCCACCCAAAGTCGGCCTTTGTTGTCGAAAGCAATCTGTGATGGCTTAGCCAGATCCGGAAACTCTTTCTCGGAAGCAAACAGCTCGATCTTATAACCAGGTGCTACCTTTAATTTGCTAACCGCATCATCCCCGTAGAGGTATTGCAAGCTTCCATTTTTCTCTGGATTGTAATTTGTCTTTACTTCCGGCAGTTGCTTTGTTTTCTTATCTGCTTCGGCAACATCCATTTGTTGTCCTTTGGCAGCCTGCCAGATAGCCTGGTCGCGAATAGCGGTCATCTCCCTGATCTTCTCAATTTCAAATGGGTAATTTTCTGGTCCGAAAGGATTGTAACGCCTTCCATAAACGTGAACGCCATTCGGAATTTTGATATCGTTGTGCCACATCCAGTTCTTTTCCAACACGGCTTCCTTAATCATTTGTCTATGATCTTCCGCTACGCTCTTAACGCTGCCAAATACCTCGTCGGCTAAAACCTTAGATAGCTTTTCATATCCATGGTCTGTCAATTGAGAACCGTCAATGGTAAGTGGCTCACCGGCGGACTTATACCACTGGCTGGATGGTGTGTAGACATCAACGAACGGTACCCTATTAGCTGCAGCGACCTCTCTCATGGCATCTGCATATAGTTTAAGGTTGGCGTTTTCGACTTTGCCGTCGGGTAGATCGATTTTTTCAGACAGATCTTCAAAAGCGATTGGCGATACTATTACAAGGATTGGTGGTGTTTTTCCATTATATTTTTGGCTGAGTGAATGTTTTATAAATGCATCCAATTCATTTTTATAATTCTGCAATCCTGCCTGTCCCTGAAATGATTCATTGTATCCAAAGAAGGAAATAATGATGTCGGCCTTTAGTCGGGTGAGCCATTCGTCTTCCGTTTCAAAGTGACCCTGGCTATCTGAATAATTTGCGAGTTCAGTCTGAAATTTTTCAGCTCCAGGAAAGGCCCATGGCGACACCCGGGCTGCATGCGGCCGAAAGCCTGGTGTATTGCCACCATCACACATATTTCGGATGAATAATAAACTGTCGGGATAGCGTACGTGCAACTCGGTTTCAAAATGACCAAAGTTCATCATCCTCGATCCGAGATTATTTCCGATAAGAACGATCCGTGAGTTTTTTTTCAGAGAAACCAGGCCCAAAGCTGACTTCGATTTTGTGCATTGCCAGCTAAGAACTGAAATCAGAATGATTAGTCCGAACCCGATTGTTTTGTGAAACTTTTTTATTGCTGCTTGAACCATTTTCTTTGAATTCTCCCGGCCGCGTAAGTCACGACGCATTAAAAACAGACAAATCATTGTAGAGGTAGACGATCACATCCCTCGATAAGGTACATTGAAGGTGATCTTACCTTTCCATTTTTTTGGAACAGGCTTATCGAGGGTCCAATGGATCGCGTTTACCATAAGTCGCTGAAACGATTCTACGTTGAAATCCTCAGGATGTCCCATCGTCGTCGCAAATACTTTACCCCCGGCGGCAGTCTGCCACGTCCAGGCTACTGGATTATCTTGAAATCCCGCTTTGTCCGGATTTACCGCTTTTCCCATCATCAACCACGTAGAACCTTTGGCTGGATAATCTGGCAATACCTTATATAGCCATGATCGAACATGGAAAGCTGGATCCACACCGGTCAGGATGGGATGCTTTGCATTTTCTTTGATGATTGAAACGTCCGTACTACAATCATGTCCGCAATGGGTATGTCCAGCCGGACCTCCCCACCCAGGAGGAGCTCCCAATGCCAATTCACCAAATGCATTCCATTTCTCGAGCGGATGCCCTTTTGGATAGTTGAACGCGTGTGTTGTAGTACGTAATCCTATTACAGGTTTGCCCGACTTAAGGTAATCGTCGATATATTTTACTTGTTCCTCTGGCAGCCGTCGCCAACGAAGGTAGAACACGGCGAGGTCAGCATCTTTGAGGGCTTCCAAGCCAGGAATATTTTCTTCCGCGTTCTGGTCCGGGTAAGCCTTCAACACCTTTACATTCATGTCATACCTCTCTTGCAGTGCATCTGCCAGTAGGGGCATAGTTGCCTCGCTGCTGTACTCATGATCTCCCGTAACAAACACTACTGTCGGTTTGGATTGAGCGCAAGCATTGCACCACGCGAATGCCGCGAAGAGGATTAAGACTGATGTTTTGATTTTCATTTCTTGTGAAAATGTTAACTGTTAATAGTTATTAATCTTACTTTGTCAAGTTAGAAAAAAAAGGAATAGGGAGTAGGGAATAAGGAGTAAGGGTGGGCCTCAAAGTGCGCACCCCTTATTCCCTATTCCTTATTCCTTTCCTCAAAATGCTCAAACATGACAAAGTAGGGTTAGTTAATAGTTGCGCCTGATTGCAGAGTTGATTGGTCGCCACTAGGGCCAGTCGACTCTTATCAATGAAATGCGTCCGATAAGACCTGCTCACCACTATTAACTAATAACTATTAACCAATAACTAATTTACTCGCCCGGCGACACCTGTATCTTTCCAGCTCCTCGAGCTTGCAGAAGCGAGAACAGCTTCACAAACTTTTTGGGTTTGCAAGGCATCATCGAAAGTAGGGTGGCAAGGTTTACCTTGTTCCAGGCCTTGTAAGAAATCTGCAACCTGGTGGATAAAGCTATGTTCGTATCCAATACCGAGACCAGGCACCCACCATTTGTCCATGTACGGTTGATCGCCGTCTGTGACGTGTATAGAGCGCCATCCACGAACGATAGACTCATCGCGGTGATCAAAGTATTCAAGGCGGTTCAAGTCGTGAAGGTCCCAACGGATCGATGCATGTTCGCCATTAATTTCAAAAGTGTAGAGTGCTTTATGCCCCCGTGCGTAACGGGTTGACTCAAACAAGCCCAGTGATCCATTTTCAAAGTGACAATGGAAAATACATGCATCATCAATTCCCACAGGCTGAACTTTTCCAGTAACCTGATGAAGCCGTTGCTTAATAAAAGTTTCGGTGACAGCCGATACATCCGTTATGGCGCCATTAAGCCACATGGCTGTATCAATGCAATGCGCAAGCAAGTCACCAGTTACACCTGAACCCGCAGCATCCACATCCATGCGCCATAGGCCGGTTCCGCCTTGTGGCAAGTCGGCACTTATTGTCCAGTCTTGTAAGAAGTTTGCGCGATAATGGAAAATTTTTCCGAGTTTACCCGAGTCGACAATTTGTTTTGCCAACGTAACGGCTGGCAGTCGTCGGTAGTTGTACCATACTGTGTTCGCCACTTTTGCTTTTTTTACCGCGTCTACCATTCGCGCGCCTTCGGCCAAAGTTCTCGACAGCGGTTTTTCACAAAGCACCATCTTGCCGGCCTCAGCAGCCGCTACGGCGATTTGTTCATGCGTATCATTCGGAGTGCAAATATCTACCGCATCAATATCGTTTCGGGTAACGAGTTTTTTCCAGTCGGTTTCGAACGACTCATAGCCCCACTGCTGTGCGAAAGACTTCACTGATTTTTCACTTCTCGCACATACCGCTTTTAACACAGGCCGGTATGCCAGGGACGGGAAAAAATCTCCAACACGTTTATATCCATTTGAATGCGTGCGACCCATGAAGCCGCAGCCGATTAATCCTATTCTTAGCTCTTTATTTTGACTCATTGTATGATCCGTTAATGCATTAAAATTTACTTGCCCACTGCTATGGTTTCTGGCTGATGCCAACCATGCTGCTCACGCACCTTAATCATTACTGCAAGCACATCGTTCCACGTTTTCTGCTGAGTCATTACCGAGTTCGGGAACATGCAGCCATCCCAGCATATGTGCTTGAATGCTTTCGTGAGTTCGCCTTTTTCATCGCGGAGCCAATAACCGGCATCCTTGGCGATATCGAGTTTTCCATTGGGATCAGTTGCCTGGCAGTGTCGTCCGGTTTTGTCATGAGACCCGGATCCAAAAACTGTCCCGTCATTTTGCGCAACGTGAAAATCAATCGTCCATGGACGGAGCGCAGCAGTGACTTTCTTCAAACCGTCAGTTAATGTTTTGCGATCGCTCCAATCAAAATTTTCAGGAAGGATTCTATCTTCAGCGCGATTGTATCCGAGAAGATATAATAATGTATGTGCCATGTCTGCCTGGAATCCGATGTTTGGCCGGTCAACGGCTTCCAATGTTTCTACCATAGTTTTCCAGCTATGCATACCACCCCAGCAAATCTCTCCTTCGGCAGCAAGTTTCTCATTGTAGTCGGCCGCTACATCACAGGCTTCACGAAAGGTTTGCGCAATAAGTTTGGTATTATTCACTGGATCCTTTGCCCAATTCTCCGGAGAGCTCGCGGAATCAATACGTATTACACCATAGTGACGGACACCCAACTCGCGGAGACGTTTTCCGAACTCACATGATTTTCTAACCATATCCACAAACGTTGCCCGTTCTTCTTTGCTCCCCATTGCGGGTCCTCCCCAGATAGGAGCCACGAGACTTCCAATGTTAAGATTGAGCTTACCGACTTTGTCAGCTAGTTTCTTTATATCATCATCAGTAGTATTCACGAGATCGATATGCGGACCTAGCAACCCCAGGTCGACACCGTCGAACCGCTGACCATTTACTTCTGCTGCAGCCGTCATTTCCAGCATCTTATCGAATGCGATGGCGGGTTCTGAATTTTCTCCTTTACCTACTACTCCGGGCCAGGTAGCATTGTGAAGTTTTGGGAAATTATTGTCTGGCATATGCTTGTAATTTTAGTTGATGTGTTTTGACTATTCTATAAAATCCATTTCGGAAAATTAATTATTATTCAAGTATCAAATCAGGATTGTCGGGACCGAAATGCTTTAACATTACAATGGGATCTGAGCTGGAGTGATTAACAATTTTTACTCCCTCGCGTGCAGCATCTTCACTGATGAAAAATTCGTCGTTTGTCAATTGACCGTAGCGAATCAGCGCAGGAGTTTCGATATCCCACACACCCATCTTCCCATGTCCTTGCATCATGATGATACCGTAAGCAGCATTATCCTTGATTGTGACACTTGCGCCAGGTAGCACTGTTAATTCTTTAGCACTATAAGCGTGAGATTTGTAGCAGATCCATTTTTCATAGTATCCTTCGGCTTCCATTTCATTGACAGGGTGCACCGGTTTCGGACGCATAAAATGGTTGGCCATGAATTGTGGGTCAACATTCAGCTCCCAATCAATTACTTCCATGAGTTGATCGTAGTCGCCGATTCTTTCCTTCGGTGTACCATTCCAGAGCAGTTCTTCTGGTATTATTGCTTCATTAACCAATGATTGATACATGGCAAATACATCCGACGCTTTTTGGGGCTCATAGGTACACAAGCTGCCTGGGGCGTGTAGCACCCCCGGTGGAACATCCCAACCTGTTCCTGGTTCAAGGCGATAAGCAGAGGAATAGTTTGTGATCTTGTTATCACCCTTTGTGAAGTTCACAAGACATTCCTTTATCTGCGCTTTTGTTGTTCCGGGTGCGATTCCGAAGAATGTATAAGGAAAATCTCCGCCATGATTGTTTAACTGCGGCGGGAAATAATAAGCTTCAGGCTTTCCCAATTGTCCGATGAGTTTTGCGTGCTCATCATTATGGTGGATATGGTGGGGTAGAGGTCCCATGTTGTCAAAGAATTTCGAATACATCGGCCAGCTACCATATTCTTTCCAGAGGCGTTGGCCAATGAGATTTCCCTTTAGCTCGTCGATCGCATCTTTCAAAAGAAATTGTTTCACCTGGTTTCCATCTTTGAAAACCACGGTGCTAAGACCTTCATTCTTTCCGGTTAATGGACCATTTTTCGCAGGTGTGGTTGATGAAAGCCAACGCTCATCTATACCTCCACGTTGTCCGCCGAGTACATAGTAGTCGTCCGGATGTAATTTTATACGACGTCCGGGAACACAAAATGATCGCGGTACCCACGTTGGGGCTAGGCGCAAAATGCCCTTTCCCTGCTCAAGCGCTTTTTCTGCGAGGCTCGTTTTTTCCATTGTTTCCATAAGAATTTATTTCATGATGCATTATTACTCTGAAGATGCGTTTTCCGAAGAAGCTGCGCAATAGCTGCGCCTTCCTTTATCACCTCAATCTCAACATTGTATTTTCGTGTTTCTCCGGGTTGCAAAAAGATCAATTCTTTTCGTGCCCGGGCGGCTGCTTGTCCGATTGGAGGGTGGGTTCCGGGCTCCATCCCGGTAACATACTCCCCCTTCCCCCAATGCTGCCAGTTTGTAAACCATGGCAATTCTTTTTTCTGAAATCGAATTGCCACTGCAATATTCAAAGCCGCATTATACAAGCCGGCAACACATTGGCCTGTTTCATTCGATGCAATGTCGATGAACGCAACCTCTTCGCCTGAACCACTATGCGCTGGCAATGGAGCAGGGCATTTTCGGAAATTATTCCCTTCTCTGAAAATTTTGGTATCGCTTTTTTCGCCGGGCGATTGCCAGCTGCCATCCCACAGAAGGTCAGTGCCTTCATCGACCAGCGGCCACCCGAAGTTGAGATGGTATAGCAACATGTGAGGTGCGGGGGTATTGGCAAGGTTTGTAACTTCGTCATGTATGCGTAACACGGCCATGCCAATTGTGCCAGAAACGGTTCTTTTTAGTTCGAACGTCGGTCCAAATACTTTTGTCTGCCTGATCTTTCCTGTAATGCTAAATTCCAGGTTGCCCTTCAAAGGATCGGGTTGTATTATTGATTCAAGTTCTGCGGAGGTGTTGCTGATAAGTCCGTGGAGGCCGCGTTCACCAAACTCATCTGCTTCCGGTCCACCTACATGATCCAGCCCACACGTTGTGAGCAGACCGCCTCCAAAAGTTCTTAACCAATCCAAACCGCGATTCGAGAAAGGTTCCGGTCTGGTGACACCGCTGTGACTCAGCCAGGTCAGGCTATGCTCGTTAAAAAAGGCTTCAGCGATATCCATACCTCGGTCAATAACTACCTTGTACCGCAAGCCAGAGCCAGTGTTGATCCAGGCTATTCGCGTACCACTTCCTGCACCGTTATCAAGCACTGAAGTTTCAATGCCGCCTAGTTGTGCTGAGTGCGATATTTTTCCATCCCATGGTCTACGCATCAAACGAAGCAAGATTTATTTTTCGGAAAGAATGATTTATATTACTTCAGCTCCTTGAGCCGGATGTTGCGATACTCGACTTTCATTGGCGGCCCTACGTGCACCTGGACACCAAGCAATCCTTTCATCTTTCGGTTTGCGGTGTCATTGTCCGTTACATCACTCATCAATACTCCATTAACATAGTGCTGGAGACGGTTCCCTTTGACTACAAGATGTATTTCATTCCAGTCGCCGGGTTTGATGTGTTTTTTTAACTCATCAATGTCGCCTAGTTTTTCCGTTACCTTAAGCCCGGTCCATGCATTATTTTTTACGTTCTCGCGAATATCATTCGCAGGATTTTCCAGCGGATCTATGACAGTTTTTTGTCCCCGGTAGGCCAGCGTCGTCCTTCCGCGTTCCTCATAGTTTTGGCCCGTGTAATTATTCTTCCCATCGATGTCGGCCTGGTATCCCCTCAATGCGTATGGTACATCCGTTAGTTGCGTGCTTCGGTAGTTAATGCCACTGTTACCATCCACTGCGATACGACATTCGAGCTTGAGTTCAAAGTCAGCTGGCTCTCCGCCGCGCCAGATAATGAAGGAATTTGTTTTTAATAGTTTGTCCGGCTTGATTTCTCCAACCAGACATTCATTCTCAACACGCCAGTAGTTGGGATCGCCTTCCCATCCTTTCATGGATTTTCCATCAAAAATTTTTACGAAACCCGGTTGTGAGATCCCTGTGGTAGAAAACAAAGCAATTATCGCGAACGATAAGCAAGCGTAAGCAAGGGTTGAAAAATTAATACAGTTGAATTGGTTCTTCATACTATTCTAATTCTTTGCTTGTGTTTTATTTTTATACGACTCATGATCTTTATTTCCTCCAGACATCAAATAAGCCAGGAGGTCTTTCAATTCCTCGTTGTTAAGACTGTTTATCAGCCCTGGCATCATTAGTGAGACGCGCGACAATTTTGTCGAGGTTACTTCGCTCTTGGGTACTTCACGCAACGTCTGAGGGGCGAACGGATTTTGAGATACAAAATAAGTGTTATCATTTTCATTCGTCAGTCTGCCAACCACTGAGCTACCGTCTTTCATTACAAATACTGTCGCTGCATATTGATCAGAAACTACTTTATTCGGATCCAGTATTGCTTCTAACATATCTTTGGTTGTAAACCGATTGCCTAGTTGTGTAAGGTCTGGACCAATATTGCCGCCCTCACCCTGCATCGTGTGACACTGACTGCACAGCGTTGCTGCAAACATCGCTTTGCCTTGTTCAAAATTTCGGTTAACGAGCCCGCTATCCGCGACGAGTGATGCGTTTTCGATTGTCCATCTGCGGCCAGGTCCTTTTGGCTTTGGCAAATTGGCTAAGTTGTTTCCAGAACCGTCTACTAATGAATCACCAGAGACGGTATTAAAATGCTCAAATTGATTTTTAGGTACGTTTGCAAGCGCCATTTGACGTGCCTTGTCAACGAATCCAATATAGCTGTGGCCACCCTTGTAAGTAAATGCCTTTGCGAACCATTGAAAATAATCTTCCTGAAGCTTTGGAGTCCAACCAGTTTTAGCCTGGCTAAGAACCACCGCATAATATGATTGTTGGGCAGGAGGAACTTTGGAAAGCATACCTGCGATGTCCAAACCATATTGTGGATTTCTAAAAATCAGATCTGAGGAATTGCTTACTGTATTATCCATTGGATCGTCCTTGGCGTCTTTCATCAAGGCGAGAGTTTTTTGCACTGCTCCCGGAGCTTCCATGTGAATAAGTAATTTGCTCAGCATGCGATTGTGATCGTTTGCTTTTGCAGGATAAAGTTTATCGAGGTAAGCGATAACCTGGTTTCTTGCTGAACCTTCAGGCTTCCCCATGCGGGAGAATACCAATTCAAAGGCGCGGAGCAGATCAATTTGCTGTGACGAAGAAAGTTTGGAGTAATCAATATTCGATAGCGCCTGGAGCAACCGGTTCTTCACGTCCGGCTTGGCATGGTGTACCAGGGCAATAGCCGCTTGAGTTAAAATTATCGGATCGCTTTCTTTCAGAGCGCGTTCTTGCCATTCTTTTAAAGGTTGGTGCTCAACGGCAACTCTTGCAGCATACCGAACAAATCTGTCGTCATGCTTTAAGTTCGGCCAGGCAAAATCAACAGCGCCTTGTTGCGGACCTGTATGAAATTTTTCAAGTTCCCGGCGAAGTTTATTTTCTTCGGTCAGTTCTATTGAACTACCTGCATCAGCGGTTGCGTTCTCTTTGTCCGCATCTTCATAATACACTCTGTATAAGTCAGATTCTAACCTTCGTCCGCCCGTCATAAAATACAATGCGCCATCGGGACCGATCGTACCGTCAGTGAGAGGAAGGGGTGAACCGGAAATAAACTCCTCCGCCTTAGCTTCATATGTTGCGCCCTTTGGGGTGAGTTGTATTGCGTATACTATCCCAAAGCTCCAGTCGAATGCAAACATAGACTTGCGATATTTCTCCGGAAATTTGGCAGTAGTACCATATATCAGATTGGTCGGTGAACCCTGTCCAATATTTAACACAGATGGTAGATTGTCAGGATATGCAGGCGACCATTTGCCGTTCCCGGTGCGCCATCCATATTCACTTCCACTTACGACATGACAAATGCGCGTCGGACGATACCATGGCATACCAAAATCCCATTCCATATCGGAGTCATAAGTAAAGAGATCACCAGCTTCGTTGAAGGCGATGTCGAATTCGTTGCGGTAACCGGCACTGACCAATTCCCAATGCTGCCCAAGAGAATCAATATGTGCAATCCAACCACCGGGAGCACCGCGATTGTTTGCGTGTCCACGTGGATCCTTTATTTGAGGAAAGAGGTTGTCATCTTTCCATACAGGAGGGAGGCGGTACGAATCCATCTCAGGCAAGTCAGTATGATTTCCAGCGGCGATGTAAATGGATTTTTTATCTGGGGAAAGTACGATACTGTGTGGCCCGTGTTCGCCTGGCTCTCCCTTCATTGATTTAAGCAACGTTATTTTATCGAACTGATCATCACCATCGGTATCCTGCAGTCTGTACAATCCTGTGTTCTTATCAAAGTCTTTATTGCTGTTATGATTCACCATAACGTATAGGCTATTGAACGCGTAAAGCAGACCTTGTGCATACCCCATTCCAATTTTCAAAGTTGTTGTATCGCGTTGAATTGATTCATCACTACCGACAATCAACTTCTCGACTCTTGGAGCAGTGTTACTTCCAATTGGTGACAGTTCCAATCGATAGAGGGCTCCATATTGATCTGAGGTTATCAGCCTCCCTTTATTGTCGAAGGTCATCGACACCCAGGAGCCTTGCTCATTCGCAGACGGACTATAAAGATGTTCGGCGCGAAAACCTTTCGGCAATTTCAACTTGTCAAGTTTGGCCTTCGGAGATAGCTGGTCGGTTCCCGTTCCTGTGTCTTGCTTGCAAGACGTTGCTATCAGGAGAGTTAAAGAGAGGATAATAAATGCTTGTTTTTGGAATGACTTCCTGATCATATTATAATCTGTCTAGTTAGTTACAAGTTTTTCTCAATCGTGACCCAATCCAATCGTCGTGCACATGCACACATCCCTACGCATCTTCCGTCAATTGAGTACCCATCGGATGAAAGAATGAGGTAATATATATTAATCTCTTTTGAAAAAACAGATTCATAAGGTATTGGACTGAAATTATAGATCTGTCATGTACTATCACGCGAAAATGTACTTCGCAATTTCGTTAGAAACTCACAACGAAATTAACAATTGATAACGCTAAGGCGCAGCTTCGCCAACGATATGTTTTTAACGGTATAGCTATAGTATATCCGGCTGACTATACTGTTATACCGATAGACTTTCCGACGGACCGAACGTAGGCCGCAGCCTTTTCGTATTCAATCGCCGAAGGCAGATGTTCGAGCATCAAAGGAATGTCTTTTAATTTGCTGAGTTCCCTCAGATAAGCGCGGTAATCCAACTGACCTAAACCAGGGCGGCACTCTTCCAGTTGCGTTGAATAAGAATCCTCTTTTAAGATAATGTCTTTTCCATGGCAACTACGGATATGCTTTCCAAGTTTTGCAAAGCACTCTTTGATAAGATCTGAATTCGAGTAATATGCTCTGGGGCTGTTGACAATATTAACCGGATCCATGTGAACGGCGAATTGCTTATGATCAACGGCTTTGATAATGCGCAAATATGAATCGGCAGAATCTGGGAAAATCCACGGCATGAATTCAAGGGTAAAATAAGTCCGTGTGGGTTTTACCTCCGCAATTATTTTGCGCGTAACGTCTACGATCTGCTCAAACGTGGTCTCCGAAAAATTTTCTTCATGAGGGCCGGCCCAATGTTGCGGATTTTTTGAACCACTGATGTTTACACAACAGTTTGCTCCTATTGCTTCAGCCAGCTTCAACGACTCAACACATTTTTTAAACGCCTGTTGCGCCATGGTTGGATCATCGCTTATCGGATTGCTCCAAGCACCCACTTCTGCAATTACAATATCGGCCTTCCTGGCTGCTGTACCGTAAGCATTTATTACATCTGAGCTGGCGTCTGGTTTGACTGGGCAATAAGCGGCTCGGTACCCTTGTTTTTTTAATGCAGCGATCCAGGTGTCGGGACCATCAATGTTTTCAAATAAAGGTCCGCCAAGTCTAACGTTGGGACCTTGGATATTTGCAGCTGACAAGAATGGAACAGCAGCCATTGATGCTGCCCCAAGACAAGATTTCTTAACAAAGGTCCGACGATTCATAAATAGTTTGATTAATAACCTTACTCTGTACGGTTGTGTACTTCAAACAATTCCTCCCAGGTCCAGGGAATCTTTCTGTTGCGATTCTGTTCACGCACATTTTTCACCTGGTCCGGTGTAACGATTACCCAGTTGATATATCCCTGGCCCATCTTCGGAAAACTGCGCATACACAAATCATATCGGACATAGCTGAGTACCGACGCTATCCACTCATCAGAGTTAGGACCCATCGCCACCATTTGTTCGTTATACGATTTGCCGTCAACGGGCCCCTTTAATCCGTGCAACATTATTTTGATGACTTCATCTTTGTATTCTATCAACTTGAATTTACTGATCAATGGGGGAGCGATTGCAGTAACAAGACCCTTTCCCTCTGGTCCATGACAGGAAGCACACATCGACCGGAAAATTCCAGCTCCTTCGATAATGGATTGCCGTACCTTCGGTTCCAGTGACGATAATTTGTAGCCGTACTTCCTGTCTTGCTCGGCCTGTTGCAAGCTGGTTTGGATTCCGGTAAATAATGGGTCATTGCGTGTATCGGCGAGAATTTGTTGAGCCATCTGTTTTAGGTTCTTTGATTGCGATCTGCTAAGGGAAAGGAGCACTTGACTGCGAACATCACGGCTGCTGTGACTGGTCAGCCGTTTTAACTTTTCAAGAACATCTTTATCCGATACATTTATCAATGGCTCGCTAAGTCGAACGGCTGCTTTCAGTACCTGCACTTCGCGTGCATCGAGTGCTGCAACAATGATCTCTTTGTCCAGCGCATTTAAGCCTTCGAGAGTCCATAATGCGTGTAACCTTTCGATGGTATTATCTGAAGCCGCCTTCTCTTTTAAGGTCGGGATTACCGAATGATCTCCGCGAACGATTAGCTCTCGCTGAGCATTGTCACGCCACCATCCATTCGGGTGCCTGAGGTAAGAGATGAGTTGATCCAACGAAGCATCTAGCAAAGCGGGTCTCTCGCCGCGCTGCATTCCATCATGAACCAAACGATAGATCCGGCCACGCCTTATATTCTTGTCCAGCCCTTTGCTCATAATCTGATCATACAAGAAACTGCCAGGCTGCGCCCAGGTCGACTCCTGGATGATTCCCCTGTACATGTCAACAATGTATAAACAACCATCAGGACCCGTGTAAGTATTGACCGGCCTGAAATTCATATCGGTCGACGTGAGAAACTCGTCTTTGATGTATGCGTTTTTCAAAGTAATTAATCCATCATCATCCGAAAGGATTGCTCTTCGAATGAATCTGCCTACAGGCTCCGCGACGAAGTAATTGCCTTTAAAATTTTCGGGAAGGCGGTCTCCTCTAAAAACAGATTGACCAGTTACCGACGTAAAGCCAAACATGGTACTATCCTGGCGGAGCGTTTGCGGTCCACCGTTTACATCTGGCGTTTTGATAGTCGGCCAGATCTCGCGGAACTTTTCATCCCAGGCTTCTTCAAGATCAAGTTGACCGTAAGCCGGGTTGATTTGAAAACCGGTAGCAGCCATTCCGGAAGCTGCCCTGCTGAAATAAAGACGGCCATAGTCATCATGTGTTAGTCCCCACTGGCCATTGGAACCGCTGATGAGCGTATCAACAATCAATCCGTTGTCATGATACTTAAAACGAACAGGGTCAGTCGTGACGTAGATCCAGTTGTCAATATTCCAATCCAACCCACTGCGTTGATGTTCAATGTTTCCATAGGCAGGGTTGGGATTGTGATACACAGCTCTTTTTTTGTCGGCGCGACCATCTCCATTTGTGTCCTCATAAGCGTAAATGCTGTAAGTATTGGTCTCGTTGACAAATAACTCGCGTCCCACAGTTAAGATCATCCGCGGCGCAATAAGGCTGTCTATAAAAATGCTACTCTTATCCATCCTTCCATCGTCATCAGTATCTTCTAGCAGCATTATCTTACTCGTTGGCTCATACTGACCCTTTGCATCAACAGTCTGCATATAAGAATCCATTTGTGCAACATACATCCGACCGTTGCCATCCCACGCTATGGCTACTGGTTCTGTGATCATTGGCTCGCTGGCGACGAGTTCTAATCTAAAACCTTTAGGAATGCGGAACGACTGTAAAGATTCTTCAGGCGTTTGTGGTACTGTGATTGGAGTTTGGCTTACTACATGGTTGCTTGCAAAAGGGTAATCGCTTTCATTGTTGGGACCATGTTTGCAGGATATCATTATCACGGCAAGCATGATCCGCAAAATACTTCGAAGGCTTTTAAATGAGAGGTTTTGCATCAGGTGATTACAAATATAAGTAATAGTAGTAACGATATCTTAGGAGGTATAGGGTATAGGGTATAAGGTCGGTAGCATGTCTCCCTATACCTTATACCTTTATACCCTATACCTCCTTATTAACCTGAAAGTCCAAAAACAAATTTAAATTGATTCAGAAATTAGTTTACTTGAGGCACGTTCTGGTAGTTTGGGCTGTCGGTTCTTTTAACACAATACACAACATGACACGGAGAAGAATCAGATTTTCAATTGCTTTTTGTTTCATAGCTTTTTTATCGCTGGGTGTGGGGTATGGGCAGTCATCAAAAAAGACACTGTCGTTTAAGAAGCATACCCTTACTACAGACTTTGTTTCCGAAGGTGTAGCAGTCGGCGATGTGAACAAGGATGGAAAGATCGATGTCATGGCTGGTGCATATTGGTTTGAAGCACCGGACTGGAAAAAACATGAAATCAAGCCGGGTAAATCATTTGACCCTGGTAAAGAGTACAGCGATTCTTTCCTCAATTTCGGCCTTGACGTAAATCTGGATGGATGGGTTGATCAAGTTGTCGTAGGCTTTCCTGGAACCGAAGGTTATTGGTATGAGAATCCACAGAACAAAGAAGGGCATTGGAAAAAACATGTATTTCTCGAGGAAGTCGGCATTGGTAACGAGTCGCCGAATTTCGTGGATGTTGATGGTGATGGCAGACTAGATATTTTATGTGGGGATTCAAAGGCAAAGCAGATCGTTTGGCTGAGGGCTCCTACAGAAAAAGGCTCAACAACATGGGAGAAAATTGCTATCAGTAATACTGATGCGCCAGGAACTGACCGATTCTCGCATGGTATTGGACTTGGCGATGTCAACAAAGATGATCGTAAGGATGTGATCATCAAGTCCGGATGGTGGGAAGCACCTGCTGACCGCACTCAACCGAACTGGAAGTTTCACCCGGCTGACCTGGGAGAGGATTGTTCGCATATGCATGTGATCGATGTCAACAAGGATGGATTGAATGACGTAATGAGTGCGTCGGCTCACAAATTCGGTGTTTGGTGGTATGAGCAACAAAAGGATTCTAACGGAGAGGCTACCTGGAGAAAGCACGAGATCGATAGTTCCATTTCACAAACCCATTCATCTCAGCTGATCGATCTTAATGGCGATGGACACCCTGATTTTATAACCGGCAAGCGATTTTTTGCGCACAATGATACAAACAATGACCCTGGTACATACGATCCCGCTATACTGGCTTGGTATGAATTTAAGCCAGGGAAAAATCCTTCCTGGCAGCGCCATGAAATAGATAATAATTCCGGTGCCGGGCTTAATTTTATCGCCGAAGACATCACTGGCGATCGGCTCATCGATTTTGTAATTTCCAACAAGAAAGGAGTTTTCGTTTTTGAAAATCAGTCAAAGAAGAAAAAAAGGTGACCACCTGTCTCTTATTTAATTAAACCATTCCCTTTATGAAAGTAAGCATCTTCTCAGCTTCAGTTTTCCTTGTATCATTAATTTTGTTTGCCTCATGTAAGAAGGAGGGTTCGCAAAAGGTTGCGGCAGATGATCCGAGGTTCAGCGGGAAAAAATTTAATGAGCACATCAGGTCAACCGAAGCGCGGACTCCGGCAGAGCAGCAGGCGGGATTCAGACTACCACCAGGTTTTCAGATTGAACTATATGCATCTGAACCTGATATTGGAAAACCAATCAACTTAACTTTTGATGCTAAGGGTCGGATGTGGGTTACGCAATCATTCGAATATCCCTTCGCGGCTGCGCCCGGAAAAGGTTCTGACCGAATTACAATTCTGGAAGATACCGATAAGGATGGTAAGGCTGACAAGTTCACTCATTTTAGCGACACCTTAAATATTCCGATTGGAATACTACCGACGAATGATGGAGCAATTGCATACAGTATACCGAACGTATACCATTTTGTTGACAACAATTCGGATGGGAAGGCAGATTCCAAAAAGACTCTCCTGGGACCCTTTGAACATCGCGACACACATGGAATGGTAAACAATTTTATTCGTGGGTATGATGGATGGATACATTCATGTCACGGATTTACAAACCGCTCCACTGTTGCCGGCGCTGATGGTGATTCGATCAGGATGATTTCCGGGAATACATTCCGGTTCAGACCTGATGGAAGCCGTGTCGAGCATTATACCCATGGAAGGATAAATCCGTTTGGTCTGGCCTACGATGAGCTTGGGTATTTATACTCGACCGATTGCCATACGTCACCGTTGTACCAACTTATTCGCGGAGCAGATTATACACAATGGGGTAAGGAAGAAGCTATGGGATTTGCCCCTGATATGAAACCTTTGGAAAGAGAGGCAACCGCGCTTGCCGGTATTGCTTATTATGCTGATGTTAAATTTCCAAAGGAGTATCAAAGTAATTTCTACATCGGTGATGCCGTGGCTTCGCGCGTTTACAGAAATTCCTTTTCATTTAAAGGCTCGTCGCCGGTAGGGAAGCTCGAGGAAGAATTTGTTTTGAGCGAGGATCCATGGTTTCGGCCGGTAGACGTAAAGTTGGGACCGGATGGGGCGCTATACATAGCCGATTTTTACAACAGCATTATCGGCCACTACGAGGTTCCGCTGAGTCACCCCAAGCGTGATAAAGTACGCGGACGGATCTGGCGAATCACATACAAGGGAGGGGACAATGATGTTAAAGATTTGATTGCAGCGCCTTTGGACGAACTGATAAAGTCACTTGATGCGGATAACCTGGTAGTGAGAATGGCTGCTTCTGATCAGATTGCTGATCGGATCGGAAATGCTGCTGTCACTCCGATACTGCAAATGATTGGTAGCAAAGACATCAGCGCCAGAGGATATGTCCATGGAATTTGGATACTTCACCGATTGAACGCGCTACCGGATGATCTCTTGACAAAATCTGCTACGCATAGTGACCCCGTTATCCGGGTTCATAGTATGCGTATTATGTCTGAGAGGGAACCTCTCGACCACTCTTTCTTTGAACTGGCTTCCAATTCTTTGAGGGATCGGGATCCACATGTTAAGAGAGCCGCCACCGAGCTACTACAGAAATTCCAGACGATGGAATCATTAAGATATGTACTGGCTGAGCGTTCGCTGGCTTCCGACAATGATTCACATCAACTTTATACGACAAGGCTCGTATTAAGAAATCTGTTGAGAGATAATAATCTCATGAAAGAGGCTGTTGGCGTAGACTGGAATCAGAGAGATGCCGGACACATTGTTGACGTTCTCCTGGGTGTACCGTCGCCGGATGCAGCGGTATTTCTTGCAGCACATTTGGCTAAGTCATCTGAAAAAGGCGAACGTCTCACCCGTCTCTATGAACACCTGGCAAGATACATACCTGCCGACAGGTTAGAGAATGTGATAGGGACGGCGCGCAACGATTCGGGCAATGATGTCGATGCACAGTTTATTAGTTTCAAAGGAATACAACAAGGAATCGCCAGGAGAGGTGGCAAGGAAAGTTCACAACTTCAGGCCTGGGGTAAAGTTCTGGCTACAGACTTATTGAACAAATATTCTGCAAAGGTTTCGACTAAGACTGATGATGCAAAACTAAAACAACAATTTGCGGCTGACCTTGCTGGAAAATATAAGGTTGCCACTTTGGAAACGACGTTGTTGGAGTTCGTAGAACCGGGCTCAAGGGCGGATTATGACGTTCAGGTTGCAGCAATGAGATCTTTGCTAACGCTCAACACCAACAAGTATGTGGCACTGGCCGGGCGAATTCTGAACGACACAGTAAAAACGCAGCTAAAGCGGCGTGTAGCCTCTGTGTTGGCTGATTTTTCCGGCCCAGCGGTAAACAAAGTTCTTTCCGATGTAAAGGATGCACCGCCTGACCTGCAATGGGATGTCGTTATGGCTCTTGCTGGTACGCGCGAGGGAAAGGATATTATATTTCGCAAAGTTCGTCAAGGCGAGCTCTTACCCAGGGCTTTAATTGATCCGAAGATTGAAGAGAGGTTGCTTTCAAATATTTCTGAAACCCAGAAGAGAGAACTTGATAAAATAGTGGCGAATTTGGAACCGGTAAGTAAGGAAAGGCAGATTCAGATTGATACCTGGCTGGTTGCCTACAACACCACGACGGAACCACTCTCGATTGATTCTGGTAAGGAAATTTTCACGAAGAACTGTTCGCCCTGTCACTCCATAGAAAACAAAGGTGGTGCAATTGGACCACAATTGGATGGAGTAGGGAAGTGGGGTCCTCGTGCGCTTACGGAAAAGATACTTGATCCAAACCGAAATGTGTCTGAGTCCTTCAGAAATTATACCATCACTACCAAAGACGGCAAGATCATGACAGGCTTGCTCAGACGCGAGGAAGGTGAGGTAATTGTCTTCGCTGATGCTTCCGGAAAAGAGTTCTCGGTTCCCAAAAACAACATTGCTGAACAGAAGATTTCGAAATACACATTGATGCCCGATCATTTCGGCCAGGTTCTTTCTCAGGATGAGTTCAATGCGCTGTTGAAATTCTTGCTAAGCAGGCAGAGCTGATTTTGAGAAGGGGAATAGGGAGTAGGGAATAAGTAGGGAATAGGGTTAATGGTGAATCTTTTCGAAACCACCCTTTTTCCTACTTTGTCAACTTCCAATTAAGTGCTTTGAGAGAAGTATTCCTCACTTTTGATGCACAATTTGGTACTTCGTCGCCTAGCGCAACAGTAATTGATCGTGACTTGGCTCCGCAGCCGCATGGCT
>JAEZBX010000330.1 GCA_023412765.1 Bacteroidota bacterium | reverse complement strand
TAGAAGTAAAAAAAATTGAGACTGCAGTACTGGTGAACAGAAGTCACACGCTTTTTCCGATTTACCCTCAATATACAGGCTATGAACTCGCTACAACCATCAAAGACCATGTCGAAGTAAATCTTGCCTCAGAAACTGTTTATTTGGTTTGACTTCGAACCTCTAGAACACCGAAGTATCGCGCGAGCCAAGGTAGTACGCATCATCCTCGAGCTAACCTTAAACTTTCAACATTAAACTTTAAACTTAAATGTCCACCCAGAAATCTGAAATAAAGCGAATAACAACCCATCAGCTACGCGAAATGAAGAACCGCGGCGAAAAAATTGCCATGCTTACAGCCTACGACTATAGCATGGCAAAAATTATCGATGGGGCGGGAATTGATATCATCCTGGTGGGCGACTCCGCTTCTAACGTAATGGCTGGGCACGAAACAACCTTACCTATTACACTTGATCAAATGATCTACCATGCCGCATCCGTAGTAAGAGCAGCAAAACGCTGCCTCGTTGTGGTAGATCTTCCGTTTGGAACATATCAAGGTAGCTCGGGAGAAGCTTTGCGTTCGTCTATACGTATCATGAAAGAATCGGGTGCACATGCGGTAAAGCTCGAAGGCGGAAACGAAGTAAAAGAATCAGTGGAACGAATCCTTAGCGCCGGAATCCCCGTTATGGGTCACCTGGGGTTAACTCCGCAGTCTATTTACAAATTTGGTACTTATACCGTCAGGGCACGTGAAGAAGCGGAAGCAAACAAACTCATTGAGGATGCAAAAGTGTTGGAGAAATGCGGATGCTTCGGAATCGTTCTGGAAAAAATTCCAGCCAATCTTGCACGCAATGTCTCCCAATCCATTTCCATTCCAACGATTGGTATAGGCGCAGGACCCCACGTCGACGGACAAGTTCTCGTGATGCAGGATATGTTCGGTATCTCCAAAGAATTTAAGCCACGTTTTTTAAGGCGCTACGCTGATTTACATACGATAATGTCAGAAGCAGTGACCAAATACATTTCGGATGTGAAGTCGAATGATTTTCCCAACGAGGCGGAGCAGTACTGAGTAGTTATTCGTTAATCGTTATCCGTTATTTGTTATCCAACCTGTCTCCATTTGAGTACAACGATTTCCATATATCCAGTCCTCTCTGGAGCAGGTATCCTCAATTCGAAGTACACGAGTAGCTATCAGACACGGATAACGTTTAACGGATAACGATTAACTATAAAATGGTTACATCAACTCATTCGCAAGGTTTGCAAGTTCTGAACGCTCGCCTTTTTCCAATGTGATGTGTGCATAAAGATCGTGATCTTGAAGTCGATCGATTAAGGTAGAAAGCCCATTGCTTTGTGAATCAAGATACGGTGTATCGATCTGATAAACATCCCCGGTAAAAATAATCTTCGTATTCTCACCAGCACGCGTAATGATAGTCTTTACTTCATGAGGAGTCAGATTCTGAGCTTCATCAACAATAAAACAAATATTGGAAAGGCTCCGTCCGCGGATGTAGGCCAGCGGTGTTATCATCAACTTTTCCTGATTCACCATGTCAGTGATGCGCGAAAATTCTTTATCAGTTTCACTGTACTGATTTTGAATGAATTTCAGGTTATCCCACAAGGGTTCCATATACGGATTTACCTTCGACTTTATATCGCCGGGAAGATAACCGATGTCCTTGTTGCTCAACGGAACAATTGGTCTCGCCAGATAAATTTGTTTATACTCTTTCTTCTGCTCTAATGCCGCCGCCAACGCCAATAATGTTTTTCCCGTACCAGCCACACCTTGAATGGACACCAATTTGATCTCCGGCTTTAGCGCCGCATGAATTGCAAATGTCTGCTCTGCATTTCGCGGCTTAATGCCATACACGGAACGTTTTTCGACATGCTCAAGCATTTCATTGAACGGATTATAATATGCCAGCGCAGATTTTTTTCCGCTCTTCAAAATGTAATAATGATTCTTAACTGGAAGAAGTTTCCCAAGCATCTCCCCTGGCGGACAATATCCCTTCTCGTACAACAGGTTGATCATATTTGCATCAACCTCGTCGACAATGGTCTTGCCTGTATAAAGAGATGAAATGTTTTGAACTTTCCCGGTTGTATAATCTTCGGACTGTAATCCGAGCGCCTTTGCTTTAAGTCTAAGATTAACATCCTTCGAGACGAGAATTATTTTCTTATCCTTGGCTTCCTTCTGAAGTTGGAGGGCAGAATTTAATATCCGGTGGTCGGGCTTCTCCTCATTGAAAATCTTGTTAGCATCAATGGCGCTCTTTGTGTCCATCAACACCTTGAAACTGCCCTTACCCTTGCCATTGATCGGGTTCCACGCGTGGAGCATTTGTCCTTTGGCGAGTTTATCAATGAGCCGAATAAATTCGCGAGCCTCAAAATTTTTTGTGTCGTTGCCTTTCTTAAAATTATCTAATTCCTCCAACACCGTGATCGGAATCCCTACGTCATGTTCATCAAAGTTTAGAATGGAGTTGTGTTCATAAATAATAACAGACGTATCCAGGACGAATACCTTCTTTTCCTTTTTCGCTTTTGACATGCCAAAGAACTTGGTTTACGAAATGTAATCAATGGAAATGAATTCTTGATAATAGTTAATAGTTATTTGTTAATAGTTAATAGTTAGCTCGAGCAAAAAGCGTGCGCATGATGGTTGAGCGAATCTCTAAACTTTACCAAAATAGAACACCGAATACCGATAGCTATCGGTACGAACCAGGAACACCGAAGTAGCGCTCGATCAAAGAGCGCATGCTAAACAATCGAGCGAACTATTAACAAATAACTATTAACTTTTAACTCTTCTAATAGAGTACAAATCGCCCTTCTCATTAGGAACAATTTTTAACACATTAGCAAGAACAAGAAGGATCAACTTTCGTGATGCATACAATCTGCCGAGGCCAGAAAGGTTTGCAAACTCCTTTACAGTTATGCATTCTTTTTCATCAAGATATTGCATTAGAAATTTCTCATGCTCTCCATAGTGAAAGCGGATGTCCTTCATTCGCTGCCTGCGCTTTACAATCTCCCTTAACTCACGGCTTGCTTTTATACTTTTGTCTTCCACCCTGACAAATGACTCCTTAGAACGGTTGCTATTTATAAGATAATGTGGCTTCCGCTTGCTCTCTGGAATGTCATACTGAATTATTGTTCTTGAGTTACTGACCGGGATCAAACTAAATTCGTATTCTAGCTTCGGCCGTACTTTTCCTAAAGCTGCCTCCATCACATGCAGTTCATCTGCAGGATGTTTCAAGCCCGGCAAAGTCCCGTCATCATTAACACCAATAAGCAAAATGCCGCCCTTGGTGTTAGCAAAGGCGATCATCTCTCGAACAATTTTTTCCGGAAAAGTAGCTTTGCGCTTAAACTCCAAAGTAGCGCTTTCACCACCAGCAACTAAATTCTTAAGCTGTTGGAATTGCCTCGCATTGAATGAAACTTGTTCCTGTGGTCTCATGTCTCATACTGCCTGGATCAAAATTTCCGCCTCCCCATGATCTCATCATCTTCATCTTCATCTTCATCATCAGGCTTGGGCAAAGTAAACATGCCGCTCAACAGATCTTTAAACTGAAGCCCTTTTGTTAATGAATGTTTGCTTATCAAACTATATTCGGCGAGACCATGCAAGGCAAACTCCATTAGGAACAATGTAGTGGCAGAGTCTTGTTTTGGATGAAATTCTTTGACGAGTTCTCTTAATCCTGGAATGGTGTTGATTTGTTTTTCAAATTCAGATTGGGGCATATCATGGAGCAAGTCCACCGTGTTACCATCACCAAACCAATTTGAAATCTTTTTGTAAGGACTCTTTTCTTTTTGTTTTCTAAACTTATCCGGATCCGGAAAATAATTTACGAATTGAGTTCGCAACGCTTTCCCTACCAGATTCTGTGCAACAATACCGGGCCCTTCCTGCTCGCCTTCGTATACAAGCTCTACCTTACCCGTTATCGCGGGAATCACGCCAATAAAATCGAGAATCCTTATCTGCGCATTTTTCTCATTGTTCAAAATACTTCTTCTTTCGGCAGCTGCTACAAGATTTTCTAAAGCAGAAATAGTAAGACGGGCGGAAACACCACTCTTAGAATCAACGAATTCACTCTTGCGCGCTTCGAATGCAATTTGTTCGATCAGATCTTTAGCAATTTCATTGACCGAAACAAGTCTGCGTTGTTCTGACTTGATGCGAGCTTCCTGCTCGGTAATGTGTTTCCCAATTTCAAGAGTCTTGGGATAGTGTGTAATGATTTGACTGTCGATTCTGTCTTTGAGTGGTGTAACAATACTACCACGGTTTGTATAATCTTCAGGATTAGCAGTAAACACAAACTGTATGTCCAGCGCCATCCGGATTTTAAATCCGCGAATCTGAATGTCTCCCTCTTGTAAAATGTTGAACAGAGCAACTTGAATTCTAGCCTGCAGATCCGGCAGCTCATTGATAACAAAAATGCTTCTGTTAGACCGCGGTATTAATCCGAAGTGAATTACGCGTTCATCAGAATATGGCAGCTTGAGGGTAGCCGCTTTGATAGGGTCGACATCTCCAATAAGGTCAGCGATAGAAACATCGGGTGTAGCAAGTTTTTCGGAATACCTTTCATCCCGATGCAACCATGATATCGGTGTATCATCGCCGAGTTCATTCACCTTGTCACGACCATACCTGGAGATAGGATTCAGTGGATCATCATTCAGTTCTGATCCTTCAATAACGGGTACGTATTCATCCAATAGATTTACCATTAGCCTTGCCAGTCTGGTCTTGGCCTGACCACGGAGTCCCAACAAATTAATATCGTGGCCTGCAAGTATTGCCCGCTCCAGATCCGGAATAACGGTTTCCTCATACCCCCATATCCCTTCAAAAACGGTTTGCTTGTTTCGCAGCCTGTCGATAAGGTTCTGCCTCAGTTCGTCTTTAATTGTTTTTGATTTATATCCTGAACTCTTAAGCTGGCCCAGACTAATTATTCTTGAATAATCCATTCTTCGATTTAGTTTAAAAATTAATCCTGATCAATCGTCTTGAAAATATCGATCGAGGATTACAAATTTTTCCTGCGGTTCCTCTTGAAATCTTCAAACACGAGATTTCCTAGCCCTTCGAGGTTGCTGTAATATGCGTTACCATTATTTGCCTTGGTGAAATCGCGAACAAAAGCTTTAAGATAAGGGTCTGTAGCAATCATAAAGGTAGTAACGGGAACCTTCAGTTTTCTTAACTGCCCGGCGAGGTTCAATGTTTGATTTAATATTTTGGGATCAAGCCCAAATGCATTCTTATAATATTTTATTCCTTGTTTGATGCACGTTGGTTTTCCGTCGGTGATCATGAAAATTTGCTTGTTGGAATTTTTTCTTCTGCGCAAGATGTCCATGGCAAGTTCCAGTCCCGCAACTGTATTGGTGTGATACGGACCTACCTGAAGATAGGGCAAGTCCTTAATCTCAATTTGCCACGCGTCGTCGCCAAAAACAAGAATATCTAGAGTATCTTTAGGATACTTCTTCGTGATCAACTCTGCCAACGCCATGGCTACCTTCTTAGCCGGCGTAATGCGATCCTCGCCATAGAGAATCATTGAGTGAGAAATATCTATCATTAAAACGGTCGAGGTCTGCGTCTTGAATTCACTTTCCATCACTTCAAGGTCCTCTTCAGTCATGAAGAAATTATCAAGGCCATGATTGATCTGAGCATTTCGCAGAGAATCCGTTACCGATATTTGTTCAAGTGTGTCTCCAAATTCGTAGTCTCTCCTCTCGGTTGTTTGTTCGTCGCCCCTTCCGCTGTGGTGAGTGTTATGTTCCCCTGATCTTGTCTTTTTGAGTTTGCCGAAAATCTCTTCCAGGGCGGATTGCCTCAGACGTTGTTCGCTTTTTGCATTCAGTTTGAACTCTCCTTTTGGCCCTTCTTCGGTGATATAGCCCTGGCGTTTCAGGTCTTCAATAAAATCGCCCATGCCATACTTATCATTTGTCAATCCGTATTGTCTGTCTACCTCTGTCAGCCATTGCAAAGCTTCCGCAACGTTTCCGGCAGTGACTAAGATTAGCTGCATGAAAATTTTTAGCAGCTTATCAAAGTCGCTTTTCGCCTGTTCAGGAGGAGGAGTATAACGGGAAAATCGGTAACCTAGCATTTTCTTAGTTTTAGTATCTAACCCGTTTTTTTAAAATTCTGTTCGATTTACTCGTTAGCTAATTGTCACCGCAAGGGCGCTAGGACGCAAAGTATAACGACAAAAAAAGACTTCGTACTCTTGTCACAAGGCTGTGCTGATTTGATTTTAGCTTTGCGCCCTTGCGGTAAATTGCAGACTACTTAGCCAATTTGCGTTCTTTCATTGTACCGTAAATGTAATCCCAAAGTGGAGATGATACCCCATAAATAAGGTCACCGTTTTTGTAATGATGGGTGCCGTGATTGATCCACAACATCTTCAAGAAATTTTTTGGTGGTGCAAACGCGTGAACCATATAGTGGATCGCAAGATAGGCAGCATAACCTACGATAAAACCTGGGAGAAAAGCGAAAACGAAATCACCCATCACCAAGCGAAAGAGCAAAAGCAAAATTGTAGCAATGGTTACGCTGAGCAGTGGAGGCATCGCAAGACGATCCTTGTCTTTAGGATATTCGTGGTGGACCCCATGAATAGTGTATTGTAGTTTTGCCCTCAGAGCGGTATATGTTTTCATATGAAACACATAGCGGTGTACCATGTATTCCACCCACGTAAATGAGATAAGACCCAGGAAGAACAATCCAATGGTTTGAAACGCCGAAAGTGAAGTGTTAACTACACTCCATACAAGAAGTGCACAAGAGTAAATAGCGAATATAGTAAGTGGAACAGCAATATGGGTTCTTGTCAACTTCTCCAAAATAGGGTTTTGGAAAAGTACCTTGGTCCCCTTGTTTTTTGGTGTGTATTCTTCTGCCATAACCTTCCAAATTTATATTTCTTCAATTCACATTCCTAAGTCATATAATTGGTTTGGATGCGACTTTTTTCAAGTACTTTCAGATAGTAATTTTCGTAAAGCGGTAAGATTTTACTGATATCGAATTCCTGCGCTCTTTTTAACGCATTCGACTTAAATTTAGGCAAGTTATTTTTGTCAAGCACGAACAACGCATTACGCGTCATGTCTTCAACATCACCAACGTTGCTCATGAAACCAGTAACACCATGAACGTTCAGCTCCGGTAAGCCACCTGCATTGCTGCTAATCACCGGCACTTCGCAGGCCATCGCCTCAAGAGCAGCAAGGCCAAAACTTTCTTTTTCCGAGGGCATAATGAAAAGGTCCGCTACAGAGAGAACCTCCTCTACGGCTTCCAACTTTCCAAGGAAACGCACGTCGTCGGTTATGTTTAGATCACGACACATGCTTTCAGCTCGGGATCGTTCCGGGCCATCTCCTATCATTAACAGCTTACTGGGAATTTCGTTGTGCAGGTTGGCGAATACCTTGATAACATCCTGAACACGTTTCACCTTTCTGAAATTGGACGTATGCACAACCAGGGCTTCGTCGTTTGGACAAATTGCTTTCTTGAAATGTTCCTTTTTCTGTTTCTTGAATTTTTCGAGATCGATAAAGTTTGGAATAACCTCGATTCCGTTGGTGATCTGAAACGATGCATAGGTCTCCTTTCTCAAGTGTTCTGAGACCGCGGTCACACCGTCTGACTGATTAATGCTAAAAGTCACTACGGGTTCATACGACGCGTCCTTCCCGACAAGCGTAATATCCGTACCATGCAATGTAGTTACAAATGGAATTGTGATACCGTGCGTTTTCAGAATCTGTTTGGCCATGTAGGCTGCCGAAGCATGCGGTATTGCATAGTGAACGTGTAGCAGATCGAGTTTTTCGTTCTTTACCACACTCACCATTGTACTGGCAAGGGCTAGCTCATAGGGAGGGAAATCGAACAGCGGGTACGACCGAAAGTCGACTTCGTGATAAAACAGATTTTCATTCAGGAAATCCAACCGCGTCGGTTGGGAATAGGTAATAAAGTGAATTTTGTGACCTTCTTTTGCAAGCGCTTTTCCCAGCTCAGTGGCCACCACACCGCTCCCCCCAAAAGTGGGGTAACAGACAATCCCTATGTTCATACGTTAGATATATTCGGTTTGGGTGTGTGAATGATGTGTGTTAACATAAAATATAAGTCAAATTCATTGTTCCGTCAAATCAGACGCAATTGATAATAAAATATTGCAAGACTGACCACGAAGAACCTGTTAAGGGTTAACTGCGCAATAATCGAATATAGATTCGTAGACCACGCTTTGTATGCGAGAACGTATATTGGCGGTTATTAGTTTGCCGCTGCGGTCAGGGTATACACGGTTGGAAAGGAAAATGTATAGCAGGTCAAATTCAGGGTCGATCCAGATACAAGTACCGGTGAACCCTGTATGGCCAAACGTTTTCGGTGATGCTTTCAGCGAGGTAGGACTATTCCATTCACTTTGAACTGGCTTATCCCAACCAAGCCCACGCCTGCTTTTTTCGAATTGTTTCGCTGCAAAAACTTCGACTGTTTCTGGCTTATAATATTGGTAGCCCCCATAGGAACCGCCTTGTAGCAACATTTGGCCTAGTTTTGAAAGATCGGTAGCGTTGCTAAACAATCCCGCGTGGCCAGCTACTCCACCCATCATAGCGGCCCGCTCGTCGTGCACAGTGCCGGCAATGTGGGTCTTTCGATATATCTTGTCGTCTTCTGTAGGAGCTATCTGCTGCGCTGAGAATCTGCGCAAAGGTGCAAAACCTGTCGTATAGGCACCCAGTGGTTCATACAAATTCTGCGCGAGGAATTCGTCGATGGGTTGATTAAAGATACTTTCTGCCAAGCGCTGTAGTAACAGAAATCCCAGGTCACTGTACTGGTAAGTGTAGGGGGTACGTGGCGGTCGGTTCTGAAGTTTCGATTGGTCGATCCACGACCATACGGAATCTACGATAGCAGGTGCCGCATATAAGTCTGGCGAAACCTGCAATGGATATCCTTCGCTTTGAATTCGACTATAGTACTGAGGCAGGAAGACATTGTTCTTGACAGTTTCCGTCCACATTGGAATGAAGGGCGCTAAACCTGCCTGGTGCGTCAATACTTCAATAAGCGTGATATCTCTTTTATTGGTATTCTTTAATTCGGGAAGATAATTCGACATCTTCTTGTTTAGATCGATCAAACCCTTTTCATACATGAACATGACCGTCTGCAACGTTGCAGAAACTTTCGTAAGCGATGCCAGGTCATAAATGATGTCGGAGGTTACGGAATCGGTGTTGTCATAAGTCAAACCGCCAAATGACTTATCATAAATTACTTTTCCCTTTCTGGCCACCAGCACCTGGCATCCCGGAGTAGCGTGATCAGCAATTGCCTCAGCAACTATTTTCTCGATGTTATTGAGCACTTTGCTACTCATCTGTACATCTTCCGGTATCGAATAGCTCAGCCGTTGGATGGACTCCGTTTGCACCCCTGTTCCCTCGGGAGCTAATGCAGAGTAAGTGAAAGGCAAAGCACCATTTGCCTTGAGTCCGCCAAAAATTATCTGTGGCACGATGCGTCGCGAATCAGTCTCGGAACGGTAAGCTGTAATAACGGTTACATTTGGCAGTGTCGATTGCAGGAAGGAGACATTACCAAAGTCGCACAAAATAATTTGATGTCTGGGTGCGCCCCTTAGGGCAAGGGTGGCGATCTCTTGCAACGTCGACTGCCGTGTTTCAGGGAAAATACCAACGATCACAACCTGCTGATCTTCTACGGAATCCAAGATTGACGAAGCTGTCGACAGCGTATCCATTTCAAAATAATTCATATGAACATACTTAGACAGGTATTGATAGAATTCACTGGATCCGTTGTGAGCAGTGTTCACATAAGCAAAATTTCTATTCTCTAAAGTTGAAATCGGAATTACTTTTTTCTCATCCTGAATTAAAGTTACCGCGGATTCATAAAGCTTTTGACTGACTACCTTCGCCTGTGGTGAATTCAGTTTAGATAAAAGATTCTCGGTTGTCGCCACCGGCTTCTTCCACAATCCTGCGTCATATTTTGCGGCGAGAATTTTTCTAACATTTTTGGTCAAAAGCGCCTCATAGCTTTCACCTTTCCTGATGATCCGTTTTATTTTTCGTATAGCCGGTCCCACATCGTCGGAAGAAATGAGCAAGTCATTACCCGCCTTGAAAGCAAGCAGTTCGCGGTCGCCTTTGCTGTTCTCGTCTGAATTGTTTTTTTGATGAAGGGCCACCCAAATCAAGCCATTATATCCCTGTTTTTCCCTCATCCAATCGCCTGATAAAAGCGATGAAATAGCCGCCACATCCAAATTATTTTTTTTAACCAGATCCATATCCTGGTAAAAGAGTGGAAAGGATGATTCTGCAGGCATAAATCCTGATATTTTGTTGTCAAATAATCTTAAGAAAGGAAAAGATTTTGCACTATCAATACTTGCTGCTATGACGGGCACATCATCCTTGACATCGAGCACAGTAGCGCCATTAATGGTGAAGTTTTTTACCACCGCTAGCACCCCATTGTCTTGCAAACCTTTCATGAATGCAACTGCTTTTGATGCAACGCGTTTTCCGTTCTGACCAAATGAATATTGACTTAGCGAATCGCGGAAATTAGAATATATATCAGCAAATGAAGAGATATTGACATGGGCACCTAACAGCCTCATTTTCCTGGCGATTTCCTTTCCTACAAAGTATGCTGCAGAGTCATCCCGCGCAGCACCCACGATATATGCGTCGGGAATATGCACCGTGCTATCGCGTACCTGACCAAGTCCTAGCGGTGCATTCTGCGCAACTAAAAGTGGGATATCCGAAACAGATTGAAATCTGTTGGTAACTTTTGCCTGCTGCAGGGGGCCAAGGGAGTCAAAAATTACTCCTCCGATCTGTTTACTCTTGATTTGATTTTCGATCTTATCAATCACAGCGGGACTGGTGTTCGCCGGAACGGGTACGACAAAAAGCTGCCCTATCCGTTCATCCACACTTAATGAGTTAAAAACGCTGTCGACCCAATTATTTTTATCTGGTTGAGCAAAAACCCCTATCGACACCCCACAAATCCATGAAAAAATGAGAAAAACTTTTTTAAACATCCCCACGTTGAGTTTTGAAATGGACAATTATC
Source organism: Bacteroidota bacterium (assembly GCA_023412765.1). Taxonomy (GTDB): domain Bacteria; phylum Bacteroidota; class Bacteroidia; order Cytophagales; family Cyclobacteriaceae; genus Chryseolinea. The sequence goes on along the minus strand of JAEZBX010000330.1, from coordinate 4,747 downwards.
CCCGCAACTTTATGCGGCCTTCAATTTATAAAATTAGTTAATCGGCAGACGACTTCATCAAGAATGGGCAATGTGTGGGGAATATCCGGTATAAAGAAGCGCAAATCGATTAGCGGATAAATAATATTATACTTATGAAGCTACCTACGTTATTTAATAAGACCCCTAACTATAAGCGTTTCGGCTATACGCCGCGCCATTATGATCCTGCAGAGGAGGAACGCAAAGAAAGGGAGGAGCGGATACGACGCGAGCTTAACCTGGAAAAAGGGGAAAAGGAAGAAGCCGAAGGCGATGATATTCATGGTTATCGCACTCGGATAGCTGGATCTTTTCGAACCGCCAAAAAGACTGTGACCGTGCAGAAAGATCCCTCTGCTAACATGGTTCGGTTGTTTATTTTTTTGTTACTCGCCGTTGGACTAATTGCTTATATCGAATACGGCCGGGTAGCGCTCTATGGAGTCGCACTTGTATTTGTTCCGTTTTATTTGTTTTTAAAGTTCAGGAAGTTTAGGCGCTAATCTGCACTTTTACGAACGGATTTTTGCTGCCCTGATACATGCCTGATATAATTCAACTTCTACCCGATTCAATAGCCAACCAAATCGCCGCTGGTGAAGTGGTGCAGCGTCCTGCATCTGCGGTGAAGGAATTGATAGAAAATTCTATTGACGCCGGAGCGACACACATCCGACTTATCATAAAGGAAGCAGGCAAAACTATGCTTCATGTAATCGACAACGGCAAAGGAATGTCGGAAACGGATGCACGCATGAGTTTGGAGCGCCATGCAACTTCTAAAATCAGGAAAGCGGAGGACTTGTTTACATTGCATACCATGGGCTTTCGTGGCGAAGCGTTGGCATCAATTGCTGCTGTGTCTCAAATGGAAATGAAAACTCGGCTTGCAGAGCACGAACTTGGAACATTGCTCGTTGTCGAAGGATCAGATGTAAAACGCCAGGAACCTGTTGCTTGTGAAGTTGGAACCAGCATCTGTGTCAAAAATCTTTTTTATAACATTCCAGCGCGTCGAAATTTCTTAAAATCAAATGCAAGCGAGTACCAACATATCGTAGACGAATTTCAGCGACTTGCACTCTCACATCCGGAAGTTGCCTTTCAATTTATTGAATCCGATTCTCTGGAATATGATCTTCCTCCGGGAAAGTTAAGTCAACGCATCGTTAATATTTTTGGGAAGGCTTACCAGGAACAGCTCGCAGCATGTCACGAAGAAACGCCGTTGGTAAAAATTACTGGATATGTTGGCCATCCGCAGTTTGCCAGAAAAAAGAGAGGTGAACAATTTTTGTTCGTGAATAAACGCTTTATCAAAAGCAATTATTTAAACCATGCAGTGATGACTGCTTTCGAGGGATTACTTCCCGACAATTCTTTCCCCTTTTATGTTCTTTTCATAGATATCGATCCAAAGCATATTGATGTCAATGTTCATCCAACTAAGACTGAAATAAAGTTTGATGATGAACGCGCTGTCTATGGTGTTGTTCTTTCTTCGGTTCGTCAAGCTATTGGAACTCACAACCTAACACCCGCGATCGATTTTAATTCAGATGTTAATTTGATCGCAAAACTAAGTCAGTCTGCTGGCCACACTAAGGAGGTTTATTTTGAAGAACGGTTTAGCTCCGGTCTCAGCCGATCAAACCAGGATAATTGGGAAAAACTTTATGATGGAGGCGATACGAGAAATATATTTCAAACACCAACCACACCGTCACAACCCCAAACACTACGGTTTGAGAGTGCACTGAATCAGCCTGAAAGCGGCGAAATCGTCGAGGAGAAAATATTATGTCAAGTTCATCACCGGTATATTCTCAGGCAGGTTCGTTCGGGAATGATGATAATCGACCAGCAAGCGGCGCATGAACGTATTTTATTCGAAAAATTTTTAACTCAATTTAAATCACAGTCTGGCGCGAGTCAGCAAAGCCTGTTTCCCCAGGCAATCACCTTTAGTGCTGCAGATTTCACACTTGTACAAGAAATGCAACCAGAAATAGAGTCTCTTGGTTTTAGAATAGAGGTGTTTGGTAAGAATACATTTGTCGTAAATGGGATTCCTGGAAGTATAACTCCTGGTCGCGAAAAGGAGTTATTTGAAGGCCTGATTGAACAATTTAAGACGAATCAATCCGAATTATCGATACCAATTCGCGAAAATCTTGCACGGTCACTTGCGAAACGTGCATCTATAAAAGGCGGGCAGAAGCTGGGAAAAGAAGAAATGCAAGCCCTGGTCGAAAATTTATTCGGTTGCTCCAGTCCAAACTTCGCGCCCGATGGCACCCCCACTTTCTTTATCTTTGGGCTGGATAAAATAGAAACTTACTTTCGATAGACTATATAAGAAACTATGCTCAGACTCACTCCTGTTGTCAGAAACCTGGTTATAATCAACGTGATCGTGTTCATTCTGCAAAGTATGATCCCCAACATCACTCAGCTTATCTCCCTTTGGAACCCGAGAACAGAACTGTTTAAGCCCTATCAGCTTTTCAGTTACATGTTTGCTCATGCCGACATATTCCATATATTTTTCAATATGCTGATATTATCATCGACAGCACCAATTCTTGAAAATTACTGGGGACAGAAAAAATTCCTGACTTTCTATCTCGTTACCGGCATTGGTGCAGGTGTTTTCCATTTGTTGATAAATCAGTTTTTATTCGACGGTATAACTTATAGCTCAATGTTGGGAGCTTCAGGGGCGGTTTATGGGGTTTTAATGGGTTTCGGAATGATGTTTCCAAACATGGAAATGCGATTATTAATACCGCCCGTTGCTATCAAGGCCAAATACCTCGTCTGGGTGTTAGGCGCGATCACTTTCCTTTTAAGCGGATCAGGGGTTGCCCATTTTGCCCATCTTGGCGGTATCATTTTCGCATTCATTTTGTTACGTATTTGGCGCCATAAAAATGGTACTTATTTTTAGGGATTATGTTTGACGAGTTTAAGAACGCTTTTCAGCGATATAATAATGCTCACGTTCAGCTGATCATTATTAATGTCGTCGTCTTTTTGGCGCTTGCTGTTATCTATGTTTTTTCCAATGCTTTGCAGTTTCCTCAAGTGTTCATGGCTATCCATGATCAGTTGGCAATACCTGCACCGATCGGAGAATTCATTCAAAAGCCCTGGACACTTCTGACATATGCGTTTGTTCATGACCTGTCAGGAATATTCCATATCCTGTTCAACATGCTCGTCTTCTATTGGTTCGGAAAACTGTTTGTTGAGTATCTGGGTAGCGACAAGTTGATAGCCTTATACGTTCTGGGCGCTATCGCCGGCGGCATTGCTTACCTTCTCGTTTATAACACAATTCCTTTTTACGTTGAGCGCATAGGTACTTTCAGCGGAATGGTCGGCGCATCGGCCGCTGTCTATGCCATCGTGGTGGCTACTGCTACACTGATACCTGACTATACTTTCATGCTGCTGCTAATCGGGCCGGTCAGAATAAAATACATCGCCGCTTTTTGTATAATAATTTCTTTCCTCGGGACAGTAGGGTCCAATGCAGGTGGAAATATCGCACATCTCGGTGGAGCTCTTATTGGTTTTGTCTATCTCAAACAATTACAAGCTGGAGTAAACTGGGGCGGATGGATCACGTTAACTATTGACTGGTTCAAAGGATTGTTCACAGCAAAGCCAAAAGTTAAGGTCACCTATCGCAAACAATATTCAGAATCTCAAAAACCAAAGGCTAAAGCCTCAATCTCTCAAGACGAAATCGACGCAATACTTGATAAGATCTCAGATGGTGGCTATGAAAGTTTGACGAAGGAGGAGAAGGAGAAGTTGTTTAATGCCAGTAAGAAGTAGTATTCGTTATTAGTTATCCGTTATTAGTTAATAGTAGTGTGTGCGGCTTGTGAGAGTCGTGATTCGTTATCCGTTATTGGTTAATCGTGGGAGTGGGTGCGGGTGTGCGCCAGATCACAAATTATCTCTTAGTTGAAAATTTCTACAATGAATTATTAATGCCCAAAACTGAAGTCCTGGGTGTTGATGCTTAGGCCCTTGCAGGACCGCTAGCTTCGCAGTTATCAAAACGCTTACCGTCAAGCCGCAGGCACTACTATTAACGATTAACCCTACTTTGTCAAGTTGAAAAAAGGAAAAGGAAATAAGGTGAGGTATAAGGTATAGGGTATAGGGGCGCGCATATATAGTTTGTGGATAATCAATCGAGAGCGAGTGCGAGCGTGACCTTGGTTGAACATCTATGCCTAAAAAGATTTAAAAAGTCGATTAACGGGCTCCGCTAGGAGCTTCCTGTTCGTAGCACAAGCCGCGGATGAGAACGCAGGCTCCGCTATTAGCCTCCTAGAAATTCGTTTTTAAATTCATCCTTTTTTAAAGCGCTTCTAAGTTAAGCCCGATCAATCATCATTCGTACCGATAGCTATCGGTATTCAATGTTTCTTGTTCGTTGTTCTTTTAAAGGGAATATCGTTCGAAAGATGACAAAGTAGGATTAACTATTAACGGATAACGAATAACATCCCCACAAGCCGCACGCCCTACGATTAACTAATAACTGATAACGAATAACGAACCTACAGTTTAGGAAGTTCATGCGCAAACCTCGGCTTATGCAGCTTCGCTCTAAAATAAAATTGTGTGAATGAACGCAGACTTAGCGCGGCAATAAAGGGTATCATGGCATAGGGTAGCATTTGAGGTAAGATGTTCCAGGCTA
>JAEZBX010000324.1 GCA_023412765.1 Bacteroidota bacterium | reverse complement strand
TTCATTACGCATTTGCCAGTGTTTGGCCTGTTTCTCGGGCTAATCGCATTGGGCTATGGATGGCTCCGTAAGGACACCCAGGTAAAAGTTGTAGGTCTCGCGATCATCATCATTGCTTCTGTCGGTGGGATTATTGCATTTCAAACGGGCGAGGCAGCTGAAGACACAGTGGAACATATTGTTGCTGTTTCCGGAGACGCTGTTGAGGAGCATGAAGAGTCAGCAGAGTTCACGGTCCTATTTATCTATGCACTCGCAGTTCTATCATTGGCCAGCTTGTACTTTGAACTAAAGGGAATGAAGTATTCAAAGCAGTTGGTGATCGCAGTCATGCTTGTTAGCGTTATTACGTTCTTTGCTGTGGCGCGGACGGCCTTGTTGGGAGGTAAGATACGTCACACAGAGATAGGTGCGCAGGATGTGAAGCAACTCGAATGATTCATCGCACAAAGTTTTTAAACTTAGGCGCTATAGCGTTGGCGTTAGTAAATGCCCGACATACTTTTTCCGGAGTTGCATTAAGAATTCTATGAAGTGAAACATTGTTGCTCATAATATTTCGATTAAAAAAAAATTGAAATTGGAAATTTGGGTGCGCTCGATTGGGACTAGGTTTTTGTTGGAATATATTTATTAAGGATAGTTCCATTGTTGTATGCCTTTGTGCTCACCAATTCAAGTGGCACTCGCTCTTCAAAAATTGGTAGTCCTTTGCCGATCGCAACCGGTTTTCTGAAAATGTAATACTCATCAACAAGGTTGCTTTTAATGAGCGACCTTATAAATTTTTAATTTTCTCATGAAAAGAAGGTTTTTAATTGTTCGTCTTTATCTGAAGCAAATGTCGGCAGGCGCATTTACACCATGAGGTTGTTAACGTGACATCATCAGAGTCATTTGCGTCAATATCGAATGTAAGGTTCAACGAGACCTTAGGGATGGGTATTCATCATGATAGCGCTCTCGTAATTCGTATAATGAATGTATTTTTTAACATTCATCCACAGTATTGAATTTGATGCATCGGACGGATGGTTGCGGATAACAAACGGGCGTACATTATCGAACTTGGAATTAGCTGTGATCTCCGTTATGTCCCAGGTTTTTCCTTTATCTCGTGTGGACCATTTTTCAATTTCAAATTTTCCGGCTTTGATTCGAGAGAGATAGACTGTAGCCGGATCGTCGTGATCAAAAACAATCCCGCCTGAATAGTTCGGTTCGCGCTCGGTTGTTCCTGGTTGTGTTTGAGGAAACCATCGGCCAGAATTCAATAGTTTATAATTAATCCATTGACCTTGATCCCATACTGCATAATAGTAGACGTGCGTGGAATCATTTGGGAATCGGGAGTAGACGATCGCCGGGTCGCCCTTCTTGTCCTCGGCAATATCCCAGATCCAGGCCTTTTCATTTGTAGTGACTGCATTATATACAATATCGGTTTCACCAGGCTCTACAGGCAAGTCACTCCATAGCTTGATGTTTTCTCCGTTTGCCTTTTGCAGGTAGCCATCCCGATATCGCATGTAATATATCGAGTTGGTCGGCTCTCTATTCGGATGGCCATCCGTGAATGCGAAATGAATTACATCTATGTTGTTGGAGGCAACCTTAATATAAGGTCTGCGATCTCTATAAATTCTTTCAGGCAGAATAAGGATCTTTCCCGTCGACCATGTTTCGCCACCATCTGTTGATGTTGAGAAGTTGGGTTTGAAGTCGGCTCCACGCCAAAAAAGGTACAACTTGTTTTTCTCATCAGCCAATTGGCATAGATTGGAATAAGTGTACGTGTTGCTGCCTTCGGGATATGTAATCGTGTCATTTAATAGGAGAGTCCGCATGGGTTTCCAGGATGAGATGTCTTCCGAATTATTCGCTTGTATAAGATATATGCGATCTCCAGCATGCTTGGTGTAGATCAACCAAATTTTATTGTCGTTGTCAAGAAACATACTTGGATTGTCATGATCATCAACTTCAAGCTCTTCGTGGACGATTTTTGTTTCGATGTTTTTAGTGTCGTGGTCAAAAGATCCAATGATTACATTTCCCTTTTGATCGATCCATCCTGCGTATGTTCTTCGATATTTTCCGTTGAAGTAAAGGGCGCGCGGATCAGAAAACCAACACCAGGCACCATCATTCGTGAATGACAAATATGACTCTGCGGGCTGTGGTGAATTCTTGTTGCTGGCAAGAACGGTAATCAGGAAAAGAAGGAAGCAACAAAAAATCGCGTGGTTGAACTTCATGAGGAGAAATGATCACTTCAATGTATGGAATTTCAATAGTTGATTCAAATTCACGCTTTCCGCAATAATTAATTCGAAATGTCAGGTCCTACTTGATCCCTTCATCGCGCTGTATTTTCGAGCACGACAACCGAAGGTCCAGTTGTTAACCATTTCTTTCCAAGCCCAGTCGTATCACCCATTGGCTCGAAATAGACAAATGATCCTAGTGCGAGGTCGATGTCACCATCTGCATCCATGTCACCAGCATCCATGGTGATCCATCGACCATTTGTTGACTGCGGAAAAGAATAACTTGTGAAATTGAGATTGCCTTTGTTCTCCAGGTAGACGAAGCTTTCTTCCGGAGAATTTAAATAGTCTGGGAAGAATGCAATTGCTGCAATATCGAGATCACCGTCTGAATCATAATCTCTGGGTATGGCCTTATAAGCTCCATTCAGTTGATAGAACCATGATTGTTTAAAATTAAACTGGCCGTCGTTTTGAAAAATGTAGATTCCGTGATATGGTTTCAGAAATGGGGTACGATCGGCGTTGTCACCACATACATAAATCAGATCATCAAAACCATCTTTGTTAAAATCCGCAAGTTCAAAGTACTGGGACCCGTTAAGTGGAGAAAATGAAAGCAGTTTCTTTTCAGTGAAACCGCCCTTGCCTTTATTGGTATATAGAAATATGCCTTCATCGCCTTGGGCCATCAACACAATGATGTCGTTCAAACCATCATCATTTACATCTTTGATGATAGCTGTGATTGCTCCCGGTGTACGCCTAAGAATTCTTTTTGAATAACGATCGTTACCTTGATTTTCATACCACACCAGCTTGCCTGTAAGATCGCCAAATTCACAGGCGACGATGTCGTCACGGCCATCGTTGTTCAGATCGCCATACGCCACATGGACTGGCCTTTGCATTTGATTGATTATTGCATTTGACCGGTTGTAAGTTTGTGAAGGAACGTTCTTAAATACTTTTTGGACGGATCCTGCAGGCAGATCATTTGGGAATACGCCGTTCCCAACCGTTGTGAGGTAAATCGTATCGCCCATTTCGTGGAAATGGATAGGAGTAGTGCTGAAAGGAAGTTCGTAATTTTTTTTAAGATCGGGTGTTAGAAACGTAAGCGTGCTTCTATTTCTCTTTCCATCGCTATACACAATCCCGCGATGATCAGGTAGAATCTTCACCATTGATGTTAATGCAGGACGATTGGCATACGTTGCTTCTTTATACTTAAAGTGTTTTAAACCCTTTCTGATTTTATCCTTTTTCATTGGATCGATAACAGTGTCGATGCTATTCTCGAGATAGTATGCGACGATTTTTTCCCAATCCTCCTTTGCAATTTGAGGCTGTTCCGGATAAACATTTGCCCGTCGGATAATTGCTGCATTTTCTCCCCGACCAAACAGACTGTCGGGCTGGTGATCACCTTTGTAAATTCCAATGCGGTGACCCATGGATGGTAGAACATCTTCTTTCCAACTTGAGCGGGGTAATGCACCGGGTTCTACAAACGCATGGCAACGACTACAATGCGTAACGGCTAGTTCTGCGCCGGAAAGTAAAGAGGGTGCAAATGTTGGTGCAAGCACGCTTTCAGGCTCCTTCCTTCCAGCACAGGCGAAAAGTGCAACTTGAAATATAAGGACTGGAAGATACTGCTTCATCGAAGCAGCTAATTTCGGAATTAAAATCACATCCTTCCTAGAAATGTTGCTCAGTAACGTCAAACAAATTCGTGTAAGTTTTAACTGAAGATAACGCGGGCACTGGTCGAAAATGGTGATGACTTCGGCGTAAGAGTTTGTAGGTTGTATAAGATCATAGTATCGGCTCATCGGAATCAGGGTGGGTGTAAGTAGTCATTTTGAAGGCAAAAATCTATAAGTCATGAAATTGAGAGGCGTATTCTTGAAAAACATCCTTCTTATTTTCCTAATGCTGATGACCTCTTTGGTGGGGGCCCAGCAAAAACTCCCTCCGGCATGGTCGGCGAAATTTAAGACTGCTATTAACTGGCAACGAGTTCATTCATTGGGTTATATCATTGTAAGCACCAACGATGGACTATATGGCGTAAACCCAACCGATGGTAAGGTTCTTTGGGAGAATAAGAATTTTCCCGCACTAAATTCAGACACTTTTGAGGAAATACCGGGAACGGAGTTTGTCACTATTGCCTATAAGACGAACAGCAATTCGAAGATACCGATGCAAGCTATTGTGGAAGTTGTCAATGGTAAGACTTTGTTCGACTCACAAAAAGAAAGCATTGGGGTATTAAGCCGCCACGTCCTTCCATCCGCGGGAAAATTATTAGTGATTGGTATGCGTCCAAACAACTTGGTGGCTTCCCTTTTTATGTATGACATCGCTACAGGAAAACAAGTGTGGGCGAATGATGAATTGTTCAAAGCAGAGTCGACGGGAAAAGGACTTCTTGGTAAGCTTCAAAAAATGGGTGATGAACTAGCCAGTCTCCAGGCGCTCACAAGTGAACCTTTGGAACTTGATCAGAATAGTTTATTACTCACCCACCCAAACTATGTGATAAGAATTAATTCATCGAATGGCGAGGTTACCTGGAAGAATAAGATTGAGCTATCCAAACATGTGCAGATTCATTTTTCACCCTATCGGAAAGGAATCGTTTATGTAGGTACTGACATTGAATCAAACACCGGTTCCGGATTTACGACTACGAACGGCGCCGATACAGGACCGCAGAAATTTTACTATAACCTTTACTATGCATATGATGTTGTATCGGGCACTTCGATTTGGAAGCAACCCGCCCGGGAGAACGATCTTTTGAACCAGGTTATTCCACATGAAAAAGGACTGATCATATGTCCGCGCTCTTCTCAAAAGCCTACCATCAATCTTGTAAACTATGAAACTGGAGAGACAACATGGGGCAAGAAAGGCAAAGGGATAAAGGCAGAGGGAAGTGTTGTAAGTTATATTGAGACGAAGCATGGTATTCTGATAACAACAGCATTTGACAATGCATGGAATAATAAAGCCGAAGAATATTTCTTAAACATACTAGATCCAAATACGGGTTCACTTAAGTATCCTAAATCTATAAAACTCAAGGGTGATTTGGTAAAGAGCGAGATGACTCCAAAGGGATTGTTGTTTACGACAACTAAAGAAGTTAATATTTTAGACACTAATACAGGAAGTTTGCTGTGGGAGAATTCGATTGAGGCTGGTAGTGCATTTAACAGCGACGCACCGCGGCCATTCCCTACCGGCGATAATGGAACAGGCAAAATGTTTGTTTATTCTCCAAAGCAGAAGGCATTGTTTGAGATTGATAAAAACGCAGGGACGTCGAAACAAATCACAACAACGAAAGTGGAGTTTGAAGGAAAAGAGACTCCAGGATCAATTGATATTTTCATGGATGGTGTGATAATGATGTCTGAGCAGAATATTATGAAATTTGGGTCTGATGGTTCTGTGAAGTATCACAAGTATTATGCGGCACCGCGGGAGCCGGCACTGATGCGTGCGTTACTTGCTGCGCAGGCCGTCCGCGCTGCTTATATTGGTACCGCAGCGGGCGTCTATTCGGCAGCATTTGCCCAGGCATCCCAGCAGTCGAATGATCCTGCGGGCAAAGCTATTGGGCAAGAATTTTCGAAGGGCTTTGCCGAACTGAGCAACGCGGGTTTTGCTTATTCAGCTAACGCAATGAAACAGTTTAATGCGCGGTACAAAGCATCATTGTCCACACCTGATTTCATGATTATGATGACCAAGCAGGAGAAGAAGGGAAATCAACTGGTTCAGATCAATAAAGCGAACGGTGAGATTATGAACGCCATTGATATCAAAAATGATAAAGACCCGGAGTATGAAGTTGATCAGATTTATAACTACGTATATTATCGGTCAGCGCCCAGTGAGCTTGTGTGTTATAAACTGAAATAGGGTTGCAAGAATTGCTATTCATTGTTGAGAAATAGCTTTGCTCCGATGGCGAAGGGGTAGCAGGGGAAGTATTAATTCTTATTTTTTTCTTTCATTTTCAACGGGTTTCTCACGCCGTGGACAGACTTTGCCATTTTAAAGTATCCACAAAATGCCGAATCAAAAAATACCCATTTTCGGGGTTAGCTCATATTGACATTCCTGTAGTATATTAGTTAATCCCCAACTAACTAATCATATGAAACATGTTCTCTTAATTGTTTTATTAGTCGGCCTTTATCATGTATCCCCTGCGCAACCTGGCAACAGCACCGATGAAGCGGCCATTAAAAAGCTTGCTCAGCAATGGGAAGAAGCATGGAATAAAAAGGACGCCGCAGCGATGACTGCACTTTTATCCCCCGACGTCGACTTCGTAACTGTCCTTGGTCCTAAAGGATGGATGAAAGGCCATGAACAATTTCATGAAGCACATGCACGAATGTTTCGAACCTTATTTACTGAAAGTGTATGGAAGAACAAAGAGACGCATGTAAAATTCATCCGCGATGATCTCGCTATCCAACGCGTGCTTTGGCAGACTACTGGTGACAAAGTACGCCATCGTAAACATGGCGAAACCAGAGAGGGTATTTTTACTTGGGTTGTGGAAAAGAAGGATGGGAAATGGCTGATTATTGCTTCTCAGAATACGGAGAATATGCCGATCCTTCCTGGGCAATAGCCCTTGGTATAGAGTATAAGGTATAAGGCTGAAGTCCAACAGGGACAGGAAATTCCCTTCCTCGAAGGGCAGTAGTTGTGGGTAAGGGCGGAGAAATAATAAGGGATTACGTACGTTGATATCTACAACGTACCCCCTATACACCTTATACCCTATACCCTATACCTCCATTCCCCTACCTCTCCTTCTTCTCAGTAAGAAACCTCCAATACCTCGAAGGCACATGTCGCACGTGCAACTTCTTATTCTTTCGCGCGCCAATGTTTACGCTATCAAAATAATCCTTCCAGAGCTTTTGATAAGACACCTCATCCTCATGGCACATGTGTTCGGGTAGAAAATTTCCATTCGCTTCTTTCTCCAAGCTTATTAGAACTTCAGTTAGCATGGCGGATGAATACTCATAGTTAATTCCATACTTTCTTAAGTTGTCGTAGATCAACCAATTCTGGTCCGCGTAGCGATCCTTGAAGTGAGACGCAATCAGGGGTAAGACATTAAAGTCGGGACTAACAGCAGCAAAATAAAGATCTTCTTTAGTTCTCTGAAATCGGATGAAAGCTTCCATACGGTGTTTCTCGCGATGAACCTGGTGCGCTATTTTTGTTATCGCAATAACTGCAGGATGGCCAAGGTCCTGTTCAATGTTATGCTTACTGGAAAAAATATACCTGGTAAGCTCTAGCAATTGCCGCTCAACTTCGGGCAGCTCTGACAGAAATGCTTTATAAAATTCATTTCGTTTTGATACTGATAGTTTTCTTTTAAGTCCCGACCATACTCGTTGTGATTTCAAAATGTCTGTTTCAATGTTCAGGGATGAAGTTGTAATGCCCGGCTGATAGCGGTCTCGTCTGACAATAGCGAAATCAATTAGCTTGCGATCGTAGCATTCAAATATGCTCGTTAAGAAGCCATCGAAGCTACCATCGTATAGTAGGTGCGTTGTCATTCAAACAGAGAATGTTGAGTGGTGATGGTGGTCGCGTATTTGCTTTGTCCCAATAATTTTGATCTCAGAATTAAGGGATCAACATCACGTGGCACATTATCCATGCTACTGCAAACAATAAAATACTTGGCCCGGCTAACGACAATGCCAAATCGTTTTAGTTCCTGCCAGCCCAGCTTCCGGAATTTTCTGGCCTTAACAATTTTTACGGCAGAACCCACACCAATGCCGGGTACTCGAAGGATCATTAGATAGTCTGCTGTATTGATATCGATGGGAAAGCAATGAAGATTTCGGAGTGCCCAGGCAAGTTTGGGATCAATATCCAGGTCCAGATTGGGTTGACGAGGGTCAATTATCTCCTGAATTGAAAACTTGTAGAAACGCATTAGCCAGTCAGCCTGATAGAGGCGATTTTCACGGATCAGCGGGACTGGTGTACCTAGCGCAGGTAGCCTGTTGTCGTTGCTGATCGGCACATATCCTGAATAGTAGACGCGTTTCAAAGAATATTTCTGATATAACGAGTCGGCTACACGGATTATGTCAAGATCAGTTTCATGAGATGCACCAATGACCATTTGAGTGCTTTGACCAGCAGGGGCAAAGAATGGCGTATGGCGTATCAATTGTTTCTCCTCCGCACTCGCAGAAATTCGCTCGCTCAAAAATCCCATGGGCCTGATAATGTCGTGGTGATTTTTTTCGGGCGCCAGTTGTTTGAGACTTCGTTCAGTGGGCATCTCCAAATTTACACTGACCCTGTCGGCGTACTTTCCGGCTTCGCACATCAGCTCGTCGCTGCAACCGGGAATGGTTTTCAAATGGATATATCCATTGAAGCTATGTTCGGTTCGTAATTTTTTTGCTACCCGAACCAACCTTTCCATAGTGTAATCAGCATCCTTAAAAATTCCGGAACTGAGGAAAAGCCCTTCAATGTAATTTCGTCGATAGAAATGAATGGTGAGGTCAACAACTTCCTGGACCGTAAATCCAGCACGCTTAATATCATTGCTGCGCCTCGATACACAATAGAGACAATCGAAAATGCAATAGTTTGTTAGCAGAACTTTCAGCAATGAAACACAACGTCCATCATCAGTATAGGTATGGCAGATACCTGTTCCTGTAGTATTACCAAGTCCTTTTGTCTTGTTTGATCTCTTGCTCCCACTGGAGGAACAGGAGACGTCATATTTCGCCGCGTCCGCTAATATTTCCAGTTTCTCCCGTACCCTGTCCCAATCCATGCCCTCCCAATATTATTAGATGTAAAACTAATAATATTAGTAATAAGTTTGCGTTTTAGAAGCTTATTTTTCTGATGGCTATCGGGTAACTAATCATTCGATTCCTTGAGTAGCTCATCAACTGAGTCCCTAATTGCCCGATACCGATTATCCTATCAAATTCGAATGAAAGTGTTTTGAAACTAGTGGATACTATTTTACCTTAAAGGAACACCTTACTACTTACTACTTACTACTTACTACTTACTACTTACTACTACTACTTACCATTAACTCTTCAATTACTCCTCCTCAACTCCTCCTCCGATCCCGTCTTCCTCTGCGACATTCCCTTTACCTTCTGATTTCCGAAGTTGTAAGTAAAGTTCAACAACAGCACTCGTGTGTCGAAGTCGAGTTTCGTCCTTCTCACAAAACCAGAAGCATCCGCTACGGCACGAATGTAATTAGAGTGGAATATATCCTGCAGTGTTAACCTCGCTTTTAGTTTAGACCCTATGGCTTTTTGCAGACCTGCATCCGCCGAACCCAGCCAGGGTGCGCGGTTAAGGGCATTTACGGAAGGCGCATTAATCCACCCGGATACTTCCGCACTCCAACCTTTCCCTAACAAAAATGAATTGGTAACCGTAAGTCTTGCTGTAAGTTGTTCTCGCTTTTGCATAATTCCGAGATATAAGAACTGGTAACGTGCATATAGACCAACGATAGTGGCCTGCAGAGTCCACGCTTTCACAGGTGTTAGGGGAAAGCTTATAGAAGCGGTATAGACTTGTGATTCCCCTGTATTTACAGGAATGCGCTGCGACTGAATGCTGTCAGATGGCTGAATAAAGTAGGCGATGTATTCGTCGGTATAACTGGCAGCGAGAGATGTAAATATGCTGTTGTTTAATCCGTGTTTCAGCTCCAGTGAGTGCGTATACTGGGGTCTAAGAAAGGGATTTCCTTCTGAGTAAAAATATGGATCTACATAGGAACGTCCTGGATTTAAGTTCTGGTAATTGGGTCGGTCAATTCTTCTGCTGTAGGTAAATGCCAGAGTTTGTTTTTTGGATAAGGCGGTAGACATGAAAAAACTTGGGAAGAAATTCAGATAATCTCTTTTAACTACCCTATCCGTTGTAATTGAATTTGCTATCGATTCGGTGTGTTCAACGCGCAAACCTGCCTGAAGATCTGTCTTTTCTGACAATTTCCCCGACATGTTAATGTAACCTGCCGTAATTTCTTCTCGGAATTTAAAATCATTTCCCAATGTCGGGTTAGGCAGTAGATTCCCGATATCCCCCTCGCTCACCTTCAAATTATTTTCGCTTGTTACGCTACTGAACTTGACACCAGTTTCCATTTTCCAACTTTTTGTAAACGGGCGGCCATAATCGCTTTTGATAGTATACAAAGAAATCTCTGACGGCATGTCAATTAACAGTCCACTGGTGAAAGCATCTGGTTCTTCTGAAGTGACTGTATTCGTCACCAAATTGTTAACGAAGGTTCGATCGAACCAACCAAAGTCGACATCAGCAGTCAGCTGCCCGCCATTATTTGCAAACTTGTGTTGGATGTTGAAATTGGCAACATGGTTCGACAACTTGCTCACCAATGTTTTATGGGTCTGTGCATCCAGATAAACGGGTGCGCCTTTGTTCTGGCTAAAAGTACTACCCGCTTTACCCTCTTCATCGCGGCTATTCCAGAACCCGGTCCAGACGAACCCTATCGAGCTATTTTTATTTAAGTTGAATTCCAATCCCGCTTTTGCGTTGTGTGAAAAATCAGGTATTCGCAGGAATGTTTTCTGGATAGCAAAATTATGTTGTTCACCTTCGTTGAACTCCCTTTCCGTACGCAAATGAAAGTAGTTGCCATTATAATTGACACCGTAGGTTCCAAATACATTAAACTGCTGACTTCTATGGTTCAGCTGCACGCTACCACGCCCACGACCATAGCGACCTGCTCCACCTGCGAGGGAAACCATGCCATTGGTTCCGAGGTTGTTGTCCTTCTTCATTACAATATTTATGATTCCTGAATTACCAGCCGCGTCGTACCTGGCGGAGGGATTTGTAATAAGTTCTATTTTATCTATGTTATCACTATTAGTGCCTCTTAATAGAGCTACCACTTCCTGACTCGCAAGGTTTGTTTGCTTCCCATTGATGTGAATGATAACCCCGTCTTTGCCCCGCAGTTGTACCTGATCATTTTGACGATCTACCGTTACCCCTGGTGCTTTTTCCAACACTTCCAAGGCTGTGCTTCCGCCGGCAACTATGCTATTTGCGACGTTTACTATTGTTCTATCAATTTTCTGTTCAACGAAAGGACGTTGCCCCATTACTGCAACCTCACGAAGTTCGATAGTTTCAGGCGTGAGGGTTATTGGTGGCACATGTGTAGTAGTTGATCCTTCATTTATATAAATTCCAGGCAAAAAGGTCTTCTTGTAGCCCACCATACTTGCTGACAGGATATACTCGCCGGCACGAACGTTGTCGATGACGTATACTCCGGCGGTATCCGTAACTGCAGCTTTCACTAGTGCGGAATCCTTTGGATTGAGTAAAAGCACATTTACGAAAAGTAATCCTTTGCCATCCGGCTCGATTACCTTCCCTTCAATTGATTGACTTTTTGCATTGAAGCAAATACTTAGAACGGCTACGAAAAGCAGACAGCTTCCTAACTGAGATCGGTTAATATTTTCCATTGCGCCTGAGGTTAATAACAAGACAAACCTCGGTTCACGCGACGGGAAAGGCTCTCCCAATCGTGCCAACTACTCGCTCATTTGTGCCATGTGCTTCTGCAGATATTCAGAAGGGGTAATCTGATAGGTTTCCTTAAAGCATTTTCCAAAATAGGATGGACTTTCGAATCCAACGCGATAAGCGGTCTCGGAAACAGAAAGTCCTTGCGTTAAAAATTGTTTGGCGCGCTTCAGGCGGTAATCGCGGATAACTTCATTCGGCTTCAGCCCGGTCAGCGTGGCAAGTTTGCGGTACAACGTCCTTCGGCTGGTATTGACGGAGGCAGCCAGCGCATCGACATCAAAAACCGGGTTGTCTAATTGCGTCTCGATGGCATTGCACACTGACTGCCAGAATTTGTCCTGAACGGTTTCCGTTAACGTTGATGCGTCAAGCTTTAATTGCTGCTGGTACCGCAGTTGCAATTTCTGCTGACGGTCAATGATGTTTCGAATTCTGAGGATTAGCTCATCTAAATGAAAAGGCTTTGTGAGGTAATCATCGGCGCCGACGCCTAATCCTGTAAGTCTACTTTCCTGTGCAGCCCTTGCGGTAAGCAACACAACCGCTATATGATTCGTATCCGGGCCCTTCTTTATGAGGTTCGTTAGTTCAAATCCATCCATTTCGGGCATCATTACATCACTAACTACGATGTCAGGCAAGTGCTCCTGGCTCAACGCCAATCCTTGTTTTCCCGTTGCCGCCGTTAAAACCCGGTAGGTTTTGTTTAATGATTCAGCGATAAAGTCGCGCAGGTCCGAGTGGTCTTCGACGACTAATATCAACGGAAGATCTTCATCCGCTAGATTTTGTTGAGCCGACGTCGTTCCGTGAGGTGTGGACCGGGCTTGGACAAAATTGTGAGATGGAATTACCTGTTCTGAACTGTCGGCTTCGGCTTTCTTTATGGGTAGGGTTATAATAAACTTGGTTCCCTGACCCACAACGCTTTCAACCCGGACAGTTCCCTTCAAAAGTTCTACCATTTCCTTCACGAGTGCCAGTCCTATCCCCGTCCCTTCAAAGCCGCGCGTTCTGGAGTTATCGACCTGATAAAACCGATCGAAGATGTGCGGAAGCTTTTCTGGTGAAATACCTGGACCGTTGTCCTGGACTGTAAATACTGCTGAAGGATCTGCTCCAGCCGTCGAGTCGACCAACTCGAATGTTACCTTTATTTTTCCACCAGCCGGTGTAAATTTGAATGCATTCGAAAGAATGTTATTTACAATCTTTTCCCATTTATCGGCGTCGAAATACCACGTCGAGGTACTAGGTTGATTTTCCATTTCCAACCGAATTTCCTTTTCCTCAAGAGCGGGTCTAAATGAATCAACGATTTGACTAGTGAACGCAGAAATATCTCCACGTTGTTCCACAGTGGCCATGCTTCCGCCCTCAAGCTTGGAAAGGTCTAAAAGTTGGTTGATCAGATGCAACAATTGTCCGGCTTGCCGCTTAACAACGGATAATTTCTTCAGATGGTCTGATCGTGATAATTCTTTCATTAATTGCTCGGCCGCAGGTATTATTAGCGAGAGCGGTGTTCGAAACTCATGCGTAATATTGGAAAAGAAGCGCGTCTTCATTTCGTCTAGTTCCTTGAGCTCACGGGCCTCCCAGTCCTTTCTTTCCAATAATAATTTTTCACTTTGAAGATGTATTCGGTACCGGATGAAGGCAAATAACACTATTGCGAACGTTGTTACGTACAGGGCATACGCCCACCAGGTAAGCCACCACGGTGGATGAATAAGAATCGGCAAAGATCGTTCGGCCCAAACACCATCACCGTTGGACGCTTTTACACGGAATGTATAGCTGCCGGGTGGAAGACTATAGTAATATGCAGTTTTTGCGGCATATGACTGATGCCAGATGTTATCATAGCCATCGAGTTTGAATAGATGTTTGTTTAATTCTGGATGGCCATAATGAATGCCAGCAAAGTCGATCGAAAAGCCGTCCTGCTGATGGCTTAGTTCGATTAAATTTCCGCGGTGAAGAATTTCTTCTGATGATGCCGGAACGGGCAAATCATCCGGGCCGCCTGAAATCCTAAAATTGTGGAAAACAATCTCTGGCGGTCTTGTATCCGGTGCTGGAAGTTGACCAGGGGAGAATGAATAAATGCCAAGGCGATGTCCAAAGAAAACCTCACCACTGGGACTTTCATAGAAATTTCTTTTTCCCTGGTAGGCACCAGTCGCATTGTTGCCAGCAGTGGTAATGAACTTTCTGATTTTGTCACGGTCCGGTGAGATGTGTAGCAATCCACCGACTGTGTTAACCCAAAGGTTGTCATACTTATCGTGCAGAATATTTTGAATAGAAAGAATACCTTCGCCGGTTCCAGGGTCAGTAAATCTTGTTACCACTTCATTGTCCAGAGACATTCGATAAAGATTGTTCCGTGAAGCGATCCATAGAAAACTTGAATCCTCTGCGATGGCGACAACGTCTGTAAACTTTGGATACTGTGTAACCTTTCCCGTTCTTCTATCCAACTTGTTCAGGGTGCCTGATGCCCACGACCATCGTGTTATCACCCAAAGGTTTCCACGCCGGTCTTCCAGAATGTCGACTACCCTGTTCCCGCTCAATGTAGTGGAGTCTGATGCATCGGGCTTGTAATGAGAAAAAGTGTTGTTTTGTCGATCCATCAGGTCCAGACCTGCGTCGGTCCCAATCCAAAGCCTTCCATCGCGATCTTCGTAGATAGCAACAATGGTGTCGCTGGAAATGGTTGTTTCAACCTCAGAAGAATATCGAAAGCGACGACTGCGCTTAGTGACCGCGTTGTAACTGGTCAGGCCTTCGTGCGATCCTATCCACAAGGTGCCTTTTATATCTTCATACAATATGTGCACCCAATCATCTGCCTTCAAACCAACCTGATGCGCAATATTTTTCAGTTGCCCGGTCGTTTGATCCCGCAAGTGTAACCCGAACGCTGAGCCCATCCAAAGATCGCCTGAAGCATCCTTAAAAAAAGTTGTGAATGCCCTCTCGGTTTCGTAATGCATCAAATGAAAGCTTGACGAACTTACGCTGTAGATATCTCCGTTGCCGGATGTTCCCAAAAACAACTTGCCGTCGCGGGTTGTCAATGCGGACCAAAACGATTGGTCCAGAAGTCCGTTGGCGTGCTTTAAACCGGGCTCATAATGTGTCATTTTTTTGGTTGTCAGGTTGTAAGCGTTTAACCCGCCAACCGTCACACCAATCCATACCTCACCTTGAGCTTCTGTTATAAAACTTATGCCACTTCCTGGCGTATTAAACAGCTTTGTATTTCTATCTCCTATTTGGAGGTAAGGCCGGCTCAATTTTTCAGGATCACTCGGCATATATTGATGTCGTTGGAAAGTCCCCGCGTCGCGGTTCATTGTATGAAGGCCATCCCCGAAGGTGCCAATCCAAAATGTTCCCTGGCTATCTTCAAATATTGCGCGAACCCTATTGTCAATTAAAGTGGTTGGATCTTTTGGGTCGTTCAAGTAACGTGTAAACGTTCCGGTAGCTCTATCCATTCGATTTAATCCACCTTCACCTTCCGGAGTTTCGTCCGCGAATGGACTGCCGGTGCCAACCCAAAGGACACCTTTACGGTCAACATATAATGTACGCACCTGGTCATTGCTTAAGGATGTGGGGTTGTCAGGATCATGACGATAATGGTCAAATTTTCCGGTCGACGGATCCAATTTGTCCAACCCACCGTGCGTTCCTATCCATAATGTTCCTTGCGGATCCTGTATAATGCAGGTGATAAAATTGTGACCGAGCGTTGTTTCGTCTTTCGGGTTGTGTTTAAAACTTGTGAAGTTGCCAGTCGCGGGATCAAGCCTTTGTACTCCCGAAGCCTGTGTTCCAATCCAAATGAAACCATCGCGATCAGCACAAATGGCTTCAATATTTCCCGGAGCCAGAGAATTCGAGTTGGATGCGTCGTGCGCATAGGTCTTCATCCCGTACCCATCGTAGCGGTGAATCGCATAGGAAGACGAAAACCACACATATCCTTGTTTGTCTTGAGTAATGCCAGTTATCCAACCTGAAATCGGACTACCCTCCGGAGTCTTAATTCTTTTAAAGGAAACAGTTTGAGCTGCGAGAAATTGGCTTAGCAGCATCAGAAGTAAAAGGACCATCACTATAAACGGCCGACTTTTCATGCGAATTGGAAAGGGTCCCTTAAGATACGATATATTGATCAGATTCGCGCGGCTAAGAAAACAGGGGATGAGAATTCAATTTATTACTTCGGTTGCTATTTAAAAGTCACTAGTTCATGCGATGGTATTGGGAAGGCACGGCGTCTAGGTTTGTGCAAGATTGTATTCTATCCAAAATCTTTGTGTCGTTATGAAAAACCTTCCTAATCCTATCATCGATCAGTCAACATTCAGTTTCGAGACTGGAAGAACGACAACGTTAAACCCTGCGCGATATTTCTTCGTCATAATGTCGGTTCTCTTCGTGGTGCTTTCACTAGCAGGATTTGTTCCGGTCTATCACGCGGCGATCGAGGGTACAAAAAAATTTCCGATCCACTGGTCAGCGCATGTTCATGGCGGTATCATGATGTTGTGGTTATTGATTTTTACCATGCAGTCGGTACTGGCAGCGAACGGTTCAATAAGGTTTCATCGTCAGCTCGGTTTACAATCTGTGGGCCTCGGTGTATTGGTTTGGATATCCATGTTGATCGCTAGTGTCCGTGCATTGATTGGATTCAAGCCCCCGCAAGACCACTTTCTATTTGACGTACTAATCATACAACTTTATGGCATTGTTCTATTCGGGCTTTTTTTCACTTGGGGAATTGTCGAGAGGAGAAATGCAGCAGTACACAAGCGACTTTTGTTCTTAACAACTCTCGTGTTGCTTCAGGCTCCAATTGACAGAATGTTCTGGCTGCCGGGATTGCACATGGCACTATACATTCGATTCTTCTATCTGGATGCATTATTACTCGCATTGTTTCTTTACGACTGGATCACATTGAAGCGGATACACCATGTGACAATCATGGGTACGTTGAGTTTTGTGGTGGTGCAGATCGCAGTGGTGATGATTTGGGGATCGCCATCATGGCATAGCTTCTGGTTTAACCTGATGAATCGATTTTACTAAGCATTCTCATTGCTCGATTGGTGTTGAACAGTATTCTTGTTATACTGCATAGTATTTCCATAGGAATATCGAAGGGAGGTTGTTTTGAATGGACGTAGATGACAAGCCGTATCCCGACGCTAATCCATTCTCACAAAATGAAATGCTTGATAGATTTAGTGGTAGTAATTCCAGTCGGACCTGGATGCAATACCGCATATGTTTTGGATACAATCGATAGTATCAAACAATACGTTCGGTGTAGCTACCGCATTATCATTTCAGACGATTCAAATAATACTGTGGTATCTGAGTTGCTGGAGAGGCAACATCCAGAGCTCATCATTTTGAAAACAACAAGGAACTATGGGAAAGGGCTCGGTCTTTATGTGACGCTATCAAATTCGTTCCGCTACGCCCTTGATAATTTTGATTTTTCTGCGCTGCTCCGACTCGATACCGATGCACTGATCATTGGCCCGGAACCTGAAGCCAAAATCCTAGATTTCTTTAAAACAAATAATTCAATTGGTTTGGCTGGCAGATACGTTAAGGGATTAAGTTCTGAGGATCAATTCGGACACGTTTGGGAGAACGGCGGACGAAAGCCAATAATTGCGATAGCGAAGATGTTTACCAAATATTATCTCCGTCACCCATTTATTTATTGGCGAATCCGAAAGTTGTTATTCACAGCGATCAATAAGGGATACGACCTTGGTGAGTTTGTGTTTGGTGGTTCGTATGCCTTCAGCCGAGTGGGCCTCGAAAAATTGCGAGACAACAACCTGTTACCGATGAAGAATGTGATCGGTGCCGATCTTGAAGAAGATCATTTTTTCAGCATGTTGATCATAGCGGTCGGAATGGGTTTGGGAGATCTTGCGTCGGGTGATAAGCCGTTCGCTTGCGCATGGAAAGGCCTTCCTGGCAGCCCGGAAGCAATCGTAAAGGCGAACAAAAAGATAATTCATTCTACTCGTTACTGGGATGACCTGAAGGAAGAGCAAATAAGAAAATTCTTTAGAGAGATGCGGGAAAGAACATCTTCCCAACAAGATGTATTTTCTAACTAGTCCTTCTTTGTCAGGTTTTGAGGAGTTCTGAAAGAAAGGAATATGGAATAGGGTATAGGGAGTACGCTTTGCGACCACGTCCTTATTCCTTGTTCCCTATTCCTTTTTTTTAAATAACTTGACAAAACAGGAATAATAGCGTGATTGGTCAAACCCTTCAAGATGCAACCCACTATGCTGCCTCGTCGACTTCTTGCAACTCCTTTTTTTCCTCAATAGTCTTAGGTGATGACCGAAATATCATTCGCAGCGGTTGATCGCAAGTGATGTACGCAACGGCCCAGGTATACAAAGTCTTAATAATATTATTGTAGTTTACCAGGGATATCACATGGATAAACAACCAACTAAATAATCCCAGAATCCCTCCGAAGTGTACTTTGTGCTTGAACAGATCCACCAACGCATGAGTGCGTCCTATGATTGCCATTTCTCCGCGATCAAAATATTTGAACGGTACAGGGGATCGACCCTTTGAAATTCTTGCAAAATTCTTCGCCAACGATTTTCCATGTTGTATCGCCGGTTGTGCAAGTTGTGGGTGACCGTTCGGATAAGCTGCTTCATGCGTCTGAAGACTGATGTCGCCGATTGCAAAAATGTTGTCATAATCCTTGATACGATGAAATGAATCTGTAATCATTCTGCCTCCTTTACCCAAACTCGATGATTTTATTCCTTTGATCCCTGTGGCTGTAACACCTGCTGCCCAGATAAGCGTCTTTGTTCCAATAACCTCACCGTTGGCCAGCCTTACTTCGTCATTTTTATACCCTGTTACAAGCGTGTTCAATATTACACTGATTCCCAGATTAGTGAGAATTTTTCTCGCGTCTTCGTGGGTTCGCTCACTCATCGGGGCGAGTAAGTGAGGCGCACCATCAACTATAAATAATTTGATTTCATTGACGTCTATCTCGGGATATTCTTTTTGAAGAATGTGTTTCTTTAGCTCTGCGAGCATTCCTGCTACTTCAACTCCGGTTGGTCCTCCGCCTGCTATTACAATTGTCAACAGTTTTCGTTTCTCCACCGGGTCGAGCTCAACGGAAGCTTTCTCAAAGATTCTCACCAAATGGTTTCTCATGAATAGCGCATCATCAATTCCCTTTAGCGCGATTGCATTTTTCTCCACTGTTTTATTGGCGAAAAAATTCGGTTTTGAACCGGCTGCAAAAACAAGAAAATCATAGTCAAGGTAAGTCTCATCGCTCAGTCGAACCCGGTTGTGGTTGGTGTCTACTTCCATTACTTCTCCCATTCGAAAAGAAATATTGTCTTTCTGAAATAACTTTCTGAATGGATAACTGATGCTTGAGGGCTCAAGAAAACCGGTTGCTACCTGGTAAAGCAACGGCGTGAAGTAGTTGTAATTATTCTTGTCGACAAGGGTAATGTGATACGCCTTATTGGGGGCTACCTTTTGAATAAAATTCAGACCTGCAAAACCGCCACCGATCACCAGAATCCTTTTCTTTTTATTGTTCAGATTGTTCACCACGCTTTCAACCCAATTCTTCGATGATTCATAGAAGGAAATTCTTCTGTTTTCTGTAGTTTCCATAGTTCATTTACTTTCATTAATAAGACAGTTTTTGAACCTGGAGCGTGACAATCAATTCAGAAAAACACATTCAATATTATTAGAGAGAAATTAACCGGTAACGAATGATAAGACAAGTCTCACTTTTATTTGTTTGCTCCTTATGTTTCATTTTTAGCTCCGCTGTTTACGGGCAAGGAGAGGAACAGGAGGTACGCAATCATAGAATCAAAATTTCATTCGGACATACCAGCAAAATCAAAAAGAAAAAGTTGGTCATACTTAAAAGTTCAGTCGCTGACATATTTATTAAAGATTTAAAAGGTATCAGCACTGAATCAAACGATAGCATTGGCATTGTGTCAAAGCTGATTTATGGCGCGGGAGATGTGGATGAGTTAACCTGCAACATAAGCTGGAAGAAACCATCAGTCGAACGCCTGAAACTGTATGACAAAGCGAAAATGTGGAAATACCTTCTGGAGCATGGTACGCCGGACCAGGTACAAAGGCTTATGCAAGACCCATGGAATCAGCCTGATGCCCCGCTTCTTACTATCGAGTTAAATGCAAAAGGAACGGAAGGATTTTCGTTTTCGCTCGAGCAACTCCTGGAGAAAGGTGCCATGTGGTTACCTGAACATGATGTCTTCCTCACGGTGGCCAATAAGCCGATCGGATTCAAAAAACATCTTGCGAGTTTGAAAGGGAAACGTGTGCTACATCGAGTGCGCGATGAACCCGAAGCCACCCTGGAACAATTTAGAAATCTTTGGAAGGATATTGGAGATCCGCTAGTGTACAATGAGCCTTGGCAAACTGAGTATAAAGGTACAACGGGACACCTGGTGGTTACCGCTGCTTCCCATGGGTCTGTCTATAAATTTGTTGTTGATCGGTGGGGAAAAGTTCGTCCGGATTTTGCTTCACCTCACAAGTTCGGGATGGACCCCATTTGGAATGGGGGTAAGTGGAAAAGCCAGCGCATCGAAAATGGTTTACCGATAATCATTACAGAATTAATTAAAGATCAACAGTTATGTGAAATAGAACAATTTGCATCGCCTTTAGGAGAGATTGATGCTGCCATCCGCGGTTATGTGCCCAGCGTTTTCCTAACCCGCATTAAAATGTCGGGTAAAAATGGTCCTTTCAACTTTACAATCCGTTTTGATAATGAATCGGATGGTGAGGCGCTGGACGTAAACAAGGTGGATGGAGGATTTACAGTGGTGGAAAAGGAAAGCGGGAGAATTGTTTTAATGATTGAGTTAGGAAATAATCTATCTGTTGAGTTAGATGATACTACAAAAAATAAATCAAATGGGATTATCTTGCGTGTAGACGGAGAGTTATCCGATGACGGGGTAGCCGAACTTCTGGTGAAGTTGCCTTCGCCGGCTATTGCGCCGTCACAGATCTCCAGATTGGGTAGTTTGGATTTTTCCACTGTGAAACAAAATGTAGTAGCATATTGGGAGAAATGGCTGGCACAAGGAGCACAATTTCACGTGCCGGAGGAATCCGTTAACGAACTAGTTCGAGCAAATCTCTGGCATGCACTAATTCTTCCGAGACACACATTTGGTGCGAATGGGAAATCACATATGGACCTGCCATATGCGAACACAGCCTATGGACAAACTAATTCAGACTGGCCAGTGAACCAAGCCGTCTATGTGGACTATATGATCTACGGGCTACGCGGATATGAATCCGTTGCAGAGGACGAGTTTCTGGCAATGTTTAACTCTCAGCAACAACCCGATGGCAGGATCGGAGGTTTCGCGAATTGGGGAGTGTATTCTCCCGCTCAATTATATGCGATCTCACAGAACTTTCTTTTGTCAGGTAATCGTGAGAGTTTTGAGCGCTTGTTACCAATGACATTAAAGACACTTGATTGGTGTTTGGCGAGAATTGAGGAATCGAAAGCGAGAACCAACAGCACTGGTTTGATAATGGGACCATTGAACGACCTTAGTGTTGGTGAAAGGGGGTGGGCTTTTACGCAGGCTTACTACGTCGGAGGCCTGCAACTTTTTGCAAAGGCATTAACAAGTTCTGATCATCCACGTGCGGATGAGGTGGCGCGCATCGCTTCTGACCTAAAGAATGCAGTCGAGAAAGAATTTGCGCGCAGCAGTGTCATGTCGCCCGCAGTTGAACTGGCTGATGGCACGTGGATCAACTATGTTCCTACCGATGCAACTACACCGCGCAGAATGTTGGATCAGTGGTATCCGACCGATGTTGATACAGGCCCACTTCATCTTACTCGCTTGGGTGTGCTTGATGCAAACGGTTGGCTGACCACTGCCATGCTCAATGATCATGAAGACAATCTTTTTCTTGAAAACAAAGGGGCTGCTAATGAACCTGTTTATGTTCAGCAGGCGAATGCTTATTTGTTGCGCGATGACCCAAAGGCAGTGATTCGTAGCTTTTACAGCTTTATGGCTTGTGGTTTTTCACATGAACAATATTCGCCGCTGGAACACCGGTGGGCACATCCTCAATATTATGGACCTCCAAGTACCGATGGTGCCTGGTTTGAAATTTTTCGGAAGATGCTAATCAATGAAGTAGGGAATGATACATTGATAATCGGACAGGCTTCTCCGCGCGCATGGTTGGAGAAGGGAAAGCAGATTCGTGTCAAGGAGGCACGAACGTATTATGGAAATGTTTCATTTGTTATTGAAGGAAAGTCGGATGAAGAAATTACTGCAGATGTAGAATTTGCGCGTCGAAGAAAACTCACATCTTTGATTGTACGTTTTCGCCACCCGAAGGGCAAGTCAATCAAAACAGTTGTTGTTAATGGAAAAGCCTGGACGAATTTCGACGTGAAAAAAGAACAAATCATTATTCCCGATCCGGCCTTCACGCGATATATTATTTCGGCGAAGTATTAGAAGAAGAATACTTGTCGGATCTGCGCCTTCATTCATATTAGTCTCCGTATGCATATTAGTAACCGGCATCTATCGTAGTATTGCGAGGTGATTGTATGATATCCAAATATTTTACCAGACGCCGATGTTGTACCATCTTCCTACCCGATGCTCGTTTGTCATGTAGTAATTATTTCCCATAATAAAATGTCGCTTCAAGTTGCATCCCGTAAAGAAATGATACTCTTCCCGCGTCATACCATTGTCGAATCGGTTCGCTTTGAATAAATATCGCCGAAGGATTCACTTTTAAAATTTCTGGCATAGCCAACACGTTGGCCTTCGCGATATGCATTAAAACGGTAACGAACGTTAATAGATCTGCAAATGTTATATCTGTATTACAGTGTGGAAATCGATGGGCTTTGTTTGTTGCTAATGTATTGGAAAGCCTCGCTGAGAGCTTCGTAAGGACGATAGCCTGTAATTATTATCCCATCGCCATCACTCTTTCGAAAAGTTAATGTCGGGAATCGACCGATACTGTGAAATTTTGTTTTCTGAAGATCAAACCTAAAAGGTTGAATACCTTTCTCAGCTTTCCAGTCGGATTCAAAAGTTGCAAAATTGAAAGCTGGAAGTTTAATCTCGCGTGCTACCGCGAATAAGTTTTCCGTCTTCGAAATATTTATACCATCTTCCATTAACGCTTGTCGAATTAGGAACAGGTATTCGTCAGCAGCTTCTTTAGACTGCAATTCTACTGTCTTGAAGGCAATTGATGGAGGATATGATGAATGAGGAGGATCCGTGATCCAAATGCTGTGCTTCATCTTTACATGAGTCACCTCACTTGCGTGCATCCATACTGGTCCCATCTGGATCGGTTTGGAAACTGAATTCAAAGGATCATGATAATTATCCCATCGCGGAATTAATCCCCCCATAACATAATCATACGTTATTTGGGGACCATAATTTTCCAAAAGCTGTCGCCAGTGGCGTTCGAAGGCCCAACTCCAACAACAAAGAGGGTCAGTATAAAAAGTTACTTTTATCTGACCCTCAGGTTGTTTTTCAAGATTTGGTTTTTTTTGCTGATTTTCCGGTAGTTGCATCAGGCGTATTTTTCCTGGCTCTTCCCGAAACGATGTCATCGGATCCGGGTGCCTTGTTATTTACAGAATCATCATAAGAACTCCATTGCTTTTCTCCAACGGGCGAAGCAGCCATGACTTCCTGGCTTCTTTCTTTGCTTAGCGTTTCATTCATTTTTTGAACGTCTGATTCAGTCCGTTCTGTACCTTCGATCTCCTGAGACATTAAACCACCAGTCGATCTAACATGTGATATCGGGTCATCGATATATTGCCACACTTCATTAAGCTCGGAGCTAATGCCATCATTCCATGGTCCCCGAATATCCTGACCGTTAGAAAGGTTGAAGTACGTATTGCTGTGTCGAGGATCAGCTTGTAATACACCAGGTGGAAAGTTAGGCGAAATCGTCTGGAGTGCCGCGTCAAACATTTGGAAGTGAGCGATCTCCCTTGTCATCAGAAAACGTAAGGTATCTTTAACGTACGGATCATCGGTAAACTTCATCAAATATTCGTATACGATCTTGGCCCGTGACTCAGCTCCCATATTCGATCTCAGGTCTACAGAAAGGTCGCCATTCGCATTTACATATGTGCCGCTCCACGGTATGCCCCGGCTATCTGTTACCATAGGGCCTCCGCCACTTTCGATAAGGAAGTGAGGATTTACCATTGCTTCGTGAATCACGTTCTCCTTGGAGGCTTTGCCTCCCATCAACTTCATTATTTCTGATTCGTCTGCGGCATCCTTTAACTTTCCGTTAACACCAGAGAGGAGCATTTGAATTGTTGCTCCCACAATTTCAAGATGGCTAAATTCTTCCGTAGCGATATCCATCAATAGATCATATTTATCGGGATATGGCTCTTTGGCACCGAACGCTTGAACAAAATACTGCATAGCCGCCTTTAACTCGCCGTTCGGTCCTCCGAATTGCTGAAGCAACAAGTTTGCAAACCGAGGGTCGGGTCCTGAGACTCTTGCGTTAAACTGTAGGTCTTTTACGTGGTAAAACATAGTATATATTTTTTTGATGTCGGCCGCAAGTAGTATGCCTAAGGGACCCGTTACTATTGATAGTACGAATAATTTTTTATTGATGGTCCTTCATGTGTGGGAACCAAGTATTTATCGATTGAGACCCCACTTATTCGGTTATATGAAAGAATGCAAAGTTGCCTATGGCGGAAATTAAATTCACGCTACTGGCGAATGACTTCCTCAATCGCTCCAGTGTATTTTGAGAAATGATCCCAACAAGTTGACGGATAACATACTTTGGCCAAAAGGTAATGGATGGTACTACTACCAAAGTAAATTCTACTTCCGTTGTCCAGGATCATCTTGTTCGCCTGATCCACTCCCAAACTGTTTCGCTGGTTTCTTCCGTTTTGGTTCATATTTTACGTCGTGCTCCTGTGATTTGTTAACGTAGTCCCTATCCTTAGGCCCGCGTTTATTTTCATCATTGGTTTTCATAAACGTTTTAATTTTTTTGATGCCCTGATAAAAAATCATTTTCTAAATCCTGACTCATTCATCGCATTCCGATCAATGCTCCTTACCCTCATTGGGTAAGGGAGCATAAATCGGTTTCTAACCTTTACGCCCGACATTTTATGTTTGAAAAAACCTTCGTAGACGTTATTAGTTAGAGCACGGATTATTTTTCCGCATCTTTCATTTCTTCAGCCATCGACAAATGATGTTGAAGTGCCGGAAGCTTTTCCGATGCCCATGCTTTTATTTCCGCATCATTTGCCTTGTCGCTTGCTTTTTCAAACATATCAACGACGTCCTTGTGATCTTTTACCATTTGATCGCAATAATCCTTGTCGAAGTCTTCTCCCTTTTTCTTCGACATGTCGTCGTACTTCTTTTGTTTTTCTTCACTCAGCGTGGCCGGTAGCGAAATATTCTTTTTTTGTGCCAGCGCCTTTAACTCGTCATTAGCTTTTTTATGGTCTTCAAGCATCTTTTGGGCAAAATCTTTTACCTTGGCTGAAGAGCCATTAGACAGGGCGAGTGTTGCTAATTGAACTTCCATCATGCCAGCATCAGCTGCCTTGACCGCAAATTCCGAATCATCCTCGAGGGATGCATCTTCAAATTTTTCTTCATTCTGATCTTCCGCTATTTCCTTGCTGTCGTCGTTTGCGCTTTTTGTGCATGAAACTAGGGTGAACACGAAGAATGTAATGATAAGTGTTGATAGTATTTTCATGGTTATAAATTTTTAAGAAGTACAAGAGTAAAAGTGTGCCATTTAAAAACGCAAAAAATTTCATTCAGCCACGACCCGCAAGGACGAAAAATGAGGACTGCTCGCCAGTGTTGTAGACATTCTTACCCAGATCATTCTTAAATTATTTATAAGCTTTTGAACTCAGATTTATAATCAGCAAAAATCTTTTTGCTCTTGGATGGAAGACTACATTAAAGCGCGAAAAATTTTTAACCTGTTAACACTATCGGCGTGTTTCTGGCACGATGTTGCTGAAGAAGGTCATGGAAAAGCTTATGAAGTTTCGTTTACCTTTTACGCCATGATAAACGATTCGTTTAGGCATGGATGATCTGAAGGGGATTATTTCAATAACTAACGATCAGGAGCTAAATAACTTTTACAATAAAATATTATCACTATGGAAACAACGATGGAGAAGGAATTAAAGAGTAAAATTTCAGGTATTAATCCTGAGAGAAAGGAAGGACCAGTGGCAAGAGCCATCGAATCACAAACTGCAAA
>JAEZBX010000281.1 GCA_023412765.1 Bacteroidota bacterium | reverse complement strand
TGCTATCGCTGATGCTTTCTTACAGCAAATACTTCTTCGCCCTGATGAATATTCTGTTGTTGCTACGCTGAATCTCAATGGCGACTACATTTCAGATGCATTGGCAGCTATCGTTGGTGGTATTGGTATTGCTCCTGGCGGAAATATTAATTACATCACCGGACACGCGATTTTCGAAGCAACCCATGGAACTGCACCGAAGTATGCTGGTCAGGACAAGGTTAACCCTGGATCGGTAATTCTTTCTGGTGTTATGATGTTTGAATACATGGGATGGTTAGAAGCTGCGGAGCTTATATATAAAGGACTGGAAGCATCAATATCAAAGAAGCGAGTAACTTATGATTTCCATCGCCTGATGGAAGGTGCTACGCTCCTGAAGTGTTCTGAATTCGGAAACGAGATTGTTAAGAATATGTAGTTGAAATTGCCTTTAGATAAAAAAGCTCCGAGTAGGAGCTTTTTTTATGCTTGCTGATACTTGACGCAACTAGTGTGAAAATACGTGCAAAAAGAAACGAAGCTTCTAATTTGCATGCACTTAATTATTTCGTTCTTTGATTTGATAAAGTATCTGTACCTATCCACTTTTTCTTTTGCTCACCCAAAAGAAAAAGTTCCAAAAAGAAAAGGGTGGGTCGAAATATGCTGGCCACCGCACATTCCGGGCCACCCCCGCATTTCGACCAGGCCACCGCGCCGGCAGAGATTT
Source organism: Bacteroidota bacterium (assembly GCA_023412765.1). Taxonomy (GTDB): domain Bacteria; phylum Bacteroidota; class Bacteroidia; order Cytophagales; family Cyclobacteriaceae; genus Chryseolinea. The sequence goes on along the minus strand of JAEZBX010000281.1, from coordinate 2,888 downwards.
AAGTCCGTACCTCGACTTAATCTTAAAAGTTTAACATTTTGATTGCTGTAAGCGCTGCCTCCTCGCCTTTGTTACCATGCTTGCCGCCTGCCCGATCAAGGGCCTGTTGCTGATCTAACGTGGTGATTACTCCAAATATGACGGGCTTCCGCGTTTTTAGTCCGGCCTGCGTGATACCATAAGAAACAGCCTGACATATATAATCGAAATGTGGTGTATCACCTTTGATCACGCATCCAAGGCAGATTACTGCATCGACGTTTTTTTTCTCAGCCATCCATAGGGCACCCAAGGATAATTCAAAGCTACCCGGGACATTTTTTCGAATGATATGCTCCGGCTTTACGCCATGCGCTCGCAGCGAAGTTATTGCGCCGTCGTACAGCGATTCCGTTATCGTGTCGTTCCATTCTGCCACGACTATCGCGAATGTTTTCTTCGCGAGATTTACTTTTGATTTTACTCTGCCTGATGTCAACGGTCCGGCCATACGATTTCTTTATTTATGTTATGCCACAAAGGCACCACCCTCCTACGCGACGAGCTTTGGCGGGCAATGAGACACGAAGGATCACAAAGGATAAAGAATCCGATTCTTGAGTTCTTGTCGAAATTCTTAGTGCCTTTGTGTCTTAGTGGCAAATTTCTTTGCTTTCGATTTCTACCAAATAAAAAAGGCTGTCCTTTTGAGACGGCCTCTTCATATGTCTTACCTACCTTATGAGTTCGGTTCAAGACGAGCCTTGAACTTTCTCGCAGTTTGGTATTCTTCTGTATCCCAATACAGCTTTATGATCTTCTCGTAGGTTTCTCTCGCCTTATCATTTTGATTAAGCTTTTCATAAGCCAGCGCTTCCTTCATGAGATAGGTTGGAGAGAACTGTTTGTTAGGTTTATAGTTAGCTGCTTTGCTGTAGTATTTGGCAGCGTCGCTATACTTTTCCTGTTCCATATAAGTGTCGCCGATCAGTGAATAGGCGCGCGCTTGGATCAAAAGGTCGCCAGCGTCGAAGTCTTCCAGGTGGAGTCTTGCTGCTTCAAAGTCACCTTTCTTGAGATAGCTAACACCTGCATAGTAATTTGCCAGGTTTGCAGCGTCCGTAATTCCGAACTCATCGATGATTTGGAGAAACCCTAGATTATTTCCGTCTCCGTTCAGGCCTTTGTCGAGGCTATCCGCTTCAAAGTAATACACAGCCTGAAACATTTCGCTTTGAGCAATTTGATTCTGGTTATTCTTATAATAATTGAAGGCAAAATATCCACCAACGATGATCAGGATAGCTGCGGCGATTCCTACGACAATCTTAGGATTTTGCTCAAGCCAATTTTCGGCACTTTCCAGCCTTTCTTTGAGCGCTTCCGGGTTTTCTAGAAGTTCGTGTTTGTGTTCTTCTTTTTTAGCCATTGTATTTCATATTATTCCGAGGGCGAACCATTGGAATGAAAACTTTTTCTGAAAACATTCAGAGGGCCGCAAAACTACAAATTAGATGCTTGTAAAACAAAGCTGAACCTTAGTCAAGAATAAAGGGGTAATCCGACTGGACATAAACGTCAGTCAGGGCTTCCGAAGGATCAGGGAATTTCGATTCCTCAGCAAACTTTACAGCCTCGTCCACCTGACCTACAACCTTTTGATCAATTTCTTCCAGTTCTTTTTCGGTCGCAAATTTCTTTTCCAAAATGGTCATTTTTACCACTTCAATCGGATCGCGCTGTTTGTATTGTTCCACTTCATCTTTGGTCCTGTACTTCTGCGGGTCAGACATTGAGTGGCCTTTGTACCTATAGGTTCTGAACTCCAGCAGCGTTGGTCCTTCGCCATTTCGAGCTCTTTCAGCTGCCCTTGCAACCGCCTTGTGCACCTCTTCCACTTTCATTGCATCGACAGGTTCGGAAGGCATATCATACGCATCACCAAGGGTATAAAGGTCAGTTACGTTAGAGGTCCGCTTTACAGAAGTTCCCATGGCGTATCCGTTATTTTCTATTGCGAAGATTACTGGCAACTTCCAAAGCATCGCCAGGTTAAGAGTTTCGTGAAAAGAACCCTGACGCACAGCACCATCGCCCATGTAGCAGATGCATAGATTTCCAGTCTTATTAAATTTTTCTGCGAATGCTAATCCAGCACCAAGAGGAATCTGACCGCCCACGATGCCGTGTCCGCCAGCGAAGCCCACATTCTTGTCAAAGATGTGCATCGACCCTCCTTTACCTTTGGTCGTTCCTGTTTCTTTACCATAAAGTTCGGCCATGATTGCCTTGGGATCAGTACCCAACGCCAATGGCTGCCCGTGATCGCGATATGCCGTGATCCATTTGTCACCCTTCCTCAATGCGCTAGCCGCTCCGGAGGCACATGCTTCCTGTCCAATATAAAGGTGACAGAAGCCCTTGATTTTTTGCATACCATAAAGCTGTCCAGCCTTTTCTTCAAACTTCCGCATCAGCTGCATGCTTTCATACCAATAGAGGTATGTCTCGCGTGAGAATTGCGTCGCATCATTCTTTTTAGCCCCTGCCGGCTCGTTCTTCGCTTTGGTTGTCGTAGGCATATCCCTATTTTTGTTCGAGTTGCGAAATTACTTCCCAAACGAACATTAGCAAAACTTTCAATCAACAATTCCTTTCATGTACCTTGAAACCCTCCATCTGATAAATTTTAAGAGTTATTTGGAGGGAAATCTTCATTTTTCACCCAGAATCAATGTTTTTGTGGGGAAGAACGGAAGCGGAAAGACCAACCTGCTGGATGCGATCTATTATCTGGGCTTCACAAAGAGCGCTTTTTCTTCTTCCGACCAGCAATGCATTACACTGGGACAGAATACCTTATTTGTCAGGGGCGTGTTCCGGAAAGGATCAAATGTGACTGATGTGGC
>JAEZBX010000270.1 GCA_023412765.1 Bacteroidota bacterium | reverse complement strand
CTCTGCACCTGTGCAATATTTTATAGGTTTCATACTCATTTTTTTCGTGGTCACAAATGGTTATGGGCAGGTGGAATCTGAGGTGAAGCCGCCCTCGGGCATCTTACCTGTTAAAACCGATACAACTAACATAAATCCAGACTCCATTATTGTTGCAAGCGATACAGTGCCCAAGGTTAATGATTCGACCAAAGTTCAGGCACAATCGCAAAGCGATATTGAGACAACTATCAACTATTCTGCCAGAGATTCAATCCGCGCCAGCTTTGACGGAAAGCTCATTTGGCTATTCGGAAATGCCCGAATTAAATACGGCGAGATCGAATTGGAAGCTGAAGAGATCACAATTGACTATGGGAACAGCACACTAACGGCTCATGGGATACGTGACTCTCTCGGTAATAGAATCGGTTATCCCATTTTTAAAAACGGCCCGGAGCTCTATGAAACTAAAGACATCATTTACAACTTCAAGACTAAGCGTGCAAGGATTAGTGAAGTCGTTACTCAGCAGGGCGAAGCATACCTTCACGGCGACATAGTTTATAAGAACGAAAAAGGTGAGTTGTTAAGCCGCAACAACAGTTACACTACCTGTAACCTTGAGCACCCTCATTTTCTGATCCGGGCAACCAAGACAAAAGCCATTCCCAACGACAAAATCGTGGCGGGTCCATTTTACCTTGAATTCAATGACATCCCTTTGCCGGCTGGTTTTCTATTTGGCATGTTCCCTTCACCCCGACGAAGCGCGTCGGGAATAATGTTCCCTTCATTTGGAGAAGAAAGAAGAAGAGGGTTTAATCTTAGAGGAGGTGGCTACTTTTTTGACATCAGCGAATATATAAAGCTTGCATTGACGGGTGATATTTATTCAAAGGGCGGACATGCCTTATACGCCAACTCCAGCTATATGAAACGATACAAGTATACCGGTACCTTTAATTTTACATACTCAAAAAATCCGGGCAACGTGGATAGGATTGAGAGCAGATCATACACCAAAGACTTCCGGCTGACCTGGAGCCACTCGCCTCAATCCAAAGGCACGGGCAGATTCGCGGCATCCGTCAACGCTGCCACCGCGACATTTAATCAGAACAACTTTCTGCAAGGGAACGTCTATAATACCTCAGATTTAAGCAACATAACGGCCAAGCTAAGCTCAAATATTTCGTATAGCAAGAGGTTTGCCGGCTCGCCATTTTCTCTTGGTCTCAACTTCAATCATAGCCAGGATCTGCGCACCAAAGCCGTCGATGTATTGCTCCCGAACCTGAGTTTTAACATGACGAACATCTACCCATTCCAAAGGAAGTCTGGCAAAACCGGGCCGCTCGACAACTTCTCGATCGCTTACACTATGAATGCAATGAATCGCATTTCCAACAACCTCGGAAGAATTCCTCCGAAGGCACCTACCGATAGCATTGCCCAGTTTAATATGGCCAATCTTCCACTGTTTTTTGATAACGCCAGAAAAGGAATGCGTCACAACATACCAACTTCGTTTTCATTCAAAGCACTTCGACACTTTACACTATCGCCGTCGTTCAGCTACGAGGAAAAATGGTATGGAGAAAAATTGAGTTGGGCATACAACAGCGATTCAAGTCTGCTGGTAAAGACGGATACGATCAAGGGCTTCAACAGAATTGCAAATTATTCTGTAAGTGCATCACTCACTACCCGTATCTATGGAATTTATAATTTCAAGAACCCCAACCGAAAGATAAAGGCCATCCGGCATGTGATTAACCCATCGATCTCGTATAGTTATGTTCCGGATTTTTCGTCCAACGATGACTACTTTCAAAAATTTGTCGACAAGACGGGCAGGCAAATTTATCAAGACCGATATCAGGGGTTTGTCTATGGCGGATCAGGATTGGGTAACAGCAGTTCAATGGGTTTTGGTATCGGTAATAACGTTGAAATGAAAGTGAAAGGAGCACAGGACTCTGTCGCTCGAAAAGTTATGCTGCTGAACAATCTCTCTTTAAGTTCCAACTATAATTTCATCGCCGATTCTTTTAAGCTTGCGCCGATAAGCATTTCGGCTAATACCAACATTCTCGACAATCTTCTGAACATCAACGTATCGGCTACACTAAATCCATATTACATCAGGAGAACTGTTAACGAAGCTGGTATCGCAGTGGAGGAACGGATAGATCAACTGGCGTGGAAGTCGGGGCAGGTCGGGCGCATAACAAATGCCACGGCAGCAATAAGTACAAATCTCAACCCGAAGGCACGAAGCAAGAATACGAGTAGCCGGGAAAAGATCGGGAAATCGGATCTTCCTGAGCAGGAGAAACAATTCCTTTTACAAAATCCGGATGTCTATATCGACTTTGAAATCCCGTGGAGTATGAACATCAACTACAGTCTCAGTTATTCCCATCCGGTTAACAGATCACCAAATGTTACGCAAACAATTAATATGACTGGAGATGTCTCCCTCTCGGAGAAATGGAAAGTTACTTATGGTACCGGTTATCACTTTGAGTCCGGCGAATTTACCCAAACTAACCTGGGAATAACACGCGATCTTCATTGCTGGACCATGGCAGTCAACTGGACACCCTTCGGACGTTTCCAACAATTCTTCTTTACCATCAATGTGAAGTCGTCACTTCTTCAGGATTTGAAGTTGGAGAGGAGGAAGCCTTTCTTTGATAACCTCTAGGTTTAAGGTTTAAAGTTTAAGGTTTAAGGTTTCGCGTCGAAAGGTTGTGCTCCTTATACCCTATACCCTATACCTTCCTTGTTCGTAATTTCTTATTCCCTATTCCTCACACCTTAGCTTCCGAAATCCATCTTTCGACTTCTTCCGCCGTCGGGTTCTTAACATTCTCAAGCTTCATCTTCTTGCGCATACCGCAGACGTCGTTGAAGAGTTTCGACGCTTTCATTTCTTTCAATTGCTCTTTTGAATTGATTCCCAGTTTCTGAAGAATGGGAACAAGTTCGGACCTCACACCAAGACTTTCAAAATCCTTAGCAGACATGCCGGGCGCTGGACTCTCAGGCTTCATCTGAGGGAAGAAAAGTACATCCTGAATGGAAGGAGAATTAGTCATGATCATGGAAAGCCTATCGATGCCGATCCCCAGCCCTGCCGTTGGTGGCATCCCAAATTCGAGGGCTCGCAGGAAATCTTCATCCAGCGTCATCGCTTCTTCGTCTCCCCGCTTGCCCAGCTCTAGCTGCTCTTCAAAGCGACGTCGTTGATCGATCGGATCGTTTAACTCGCTGAAAGCATTGGCAATTTCTTTACTATTACAGATCGCTTCGAACCGTTCGACAAGCCCGGGTTTACTTCTATGTTTTTTTGCTAACGGCGACATCTCAATTGGATAGTCGGTGATGAATGTCGGTTGAACAAGATTGGGCTCGCATTTCTCTCCGAAGATCTGGTCGATAAGTTTTCCCTTACCCATAGTGTTGTCCATGGGAACGTGGAGCTGCCGGCAGGTATTTCTCAATCCTTCTTCATCCATCTCACTGATATCTACACCCGTAAAGTGCTGGATTGCTTCAAACATTGTATATCGTTTCCAGGGACGTTTAAAGTCGATGGTTTTGTCTCCTACCTTCACCTGCGTTTTGCCATGAAGATCCAGTGCTACCTTTTCGATCATCTCTTCGACGAGGTCCATCATCCAGTTGTAATCCTTATAGGCTACGTACAGCTCAACCTGTGTAAACTCCGGATTATGGAATCGCGACATTCCTTCATTTCTGAAATCTTTTGAAAATTCATATACGCCATTAAACCCTCCCACGATGAGACGCTTCAGATAGAGTTCGTTTGCTATCCGCAGGTACAAGGTCATGTCGAGTGTATTGTGGTGGGTCTTGAACGGACGCGCTGCAGCCCCGCCATACAACGGTTGCAGTATTGGTGTTTCGACTTCAAGGTAGGCTTTTGAATTCAGATACTGACGCATCGAGTTCACGAGCTGTGTACGTTTTATGAATGCGTCGCGCACGTGAGGATTGACAATGAGGTCGACATAACGCATGCGATATCGCTGCTCCGGATCAGTGAACGGATCGTGTCTGGTTACGTTACCCTGATCGTCGACAGTTTCTTTAACAACCGGCAGTGGGCGCAACGATTTAGCGAGAACGGTTAAGCTTGTAACATGGATAGATATTTCTCCTGTTTGCGTAGTGAACCCATAGCCTTTAACTCCAACTATATCGCCAATATCAAGCAGCTTTTTAAAAACAATGTTGTAATAAGTCTTATCATCGCCCGGACAAAGCTCATCTCGCTTTACATATATTTGAATCCGTCCCGTTTCGTCCTGCAACTCCGCGAAAGAAGCGTTACCCATTATTCTGCGGCTCATTATTCTCCCGGCAATGGATATTTGCCGGTAGTCGCTTTTTTGTCGTTCATAGTTTTCAAGGATCTCCTGCGCTGAAGCATTGACCTCAAACAGCTCTGCCGGATAAGGGTCAATTCCAAGCTTTGCAAACTCCTCCAGGGTTTTTCGACGGATGATCTCCTGTTCGCTTAATAGCATATGCCAAAATTTTGGCAAAAATACGTGAATTAGGGAGAGGGAAAAATTAATGTAAAGATTGATCAGTTGTGTGCCCTACGGGAGGAGCGTCGCCGGCTGATCTCTTTTTGGATCAGCGTTAATTCCCGGCTGCTTTGGCCTGCCACAGAGGTATTTTCCTCGGCACGTCTGAAAAGATACGGCATAACCGAGCGCACAGGCCCGTAGGGCACGTATTTGGCAACATTGTAGCCAGCTTCGGCCAGGTTGAATGAGATGTTATCGCTCATTCCAAAAAGCTGGGAGAACCAAACCCTGGCATCCTTATTTGCCATACCATGCTTTTCCATCAAGACGGTGAGGTAGTAGTTGCTATACTCATTATGGGATCCGCACATCACTGAGATGCGCTGCTTGTGGTCGATGCAAAAGCTAAGCGCACTATTGAAGGCATCGTCCGTCGCTTGTTTGTCGGGAAAAATCGGGCTGGCATAATTCATTTTTTCAGCCCGATCACGTTCCTTTTCCATGTAAGCACCTCTTACCAGTTTGGCACCCAGAAAGTAGTTGTTCATCGTTGCATCATGATACGCATCCCTGAGATTTTTTGGGGACTGCTTTCGATACATCTGAAACGTGTTGAAAACGATTGCCTTTTCCTTGTTGTATTTATCCATCATGCTATACGCCAGGGAATCGATTGTATCCTGTATCCACGTTTCTTCCGCATCGATCAACACCGGTATCTGATAAGAAAATGCCTTTTGACAAATGGCATCTACTCTTTGACGACACCGTTGGAATGCCAGGGTCTCCTCATTTGTGAGGGGGTCTTTTCGTTGGATCTTTTCGAATAATTCTGCAGATGCTATTCCGGTGACTTTAAAAACCGAAAATGGAATGTTTTTAGAGATGTGTGCCTGCTCGATAGTTCGAATGATCTCTTCTTTGGTAGCATCAAAACCCGCCTCGCTTCGTTCGCCCTCTACTGAGTAATCGAGTATTGTCGAGACTCCGTAGCGGCCAAGCTGCGCAATAGTTTCAACGCTTTGCGCAATGCTCTCTCCCCCGCAGAAATGTGAAAATACTGTGTTGCGAATGATCCCTTCGATTGGAAGTCTAAGTTTCAACGCTACCTTCACCAAGGCGATTGCAGTTTCAGACATCCACGGATGGTTGATGAGGCTGAAAATCAAATGAGCTTTCCTCAGCGCGATATCTGACCTGTATTTAAATGCAACTGATGTATCCTCAAATGAAATATTGGGTGCTGCGTTCATAAATTCAGGCGTCTAAATATAGGTGAAATACCGCTCCGCAGTTCAAAGCTAAATTGGTTTTAACGAGTTTTTGATAACTTTCGCCATCGATTAAATCATATAATGCTTCCAGAAAACATTTTGTTATCAAGCGACCCTGGGGAGGATCTCAAGAGTTTTATTCAAAAGAAAAACTATAGCAAGCTGGCCGTTTTGGTTGATGAAAACACCCAACGTGACTGTTACCCGCTGATAAAAAGTTTTCTCCCGCCACATTCTGTCATCAAGGTAAAAAGCGGTGAGTCACAAAAAAATATCGACACATGTGTGAGTGTTTGGCAAGCCATGACCGAACAGTCCCTGGACAGGCACAGCTGTTTGCTGGTTGTTGGTGGTGGAGTGCTCGGCGATATGGGAGGTTTTTGTGCTGCTACTTATAAACGTGGTATTGATTTCATATTGGTCCCGACCACATTGCTTGCACAGGTGGACGCGAGCATCGGTGGAAAACTGGGAGTTGATTTCGAACATTTTAAGAACCATATAGGTGTATTTCAACAGCCTGTTCTGACCCTTTTATATGATGCCTTCTTATCGACACTGCCCGAGAGGGAGTTGCGTTCAGGCTTTGCTGAAATTATTAAACATGCTCTGATCTCAGATGCAGATGTATGGCGTGAAATCGAATCAAAGGAGTTAAAGGACCAACCGTTCAAAATGCTTATAAAGCATTCAGTGGAATTCAAAGCCAGGGTAACTACAGAAGATCCAAAGGAAAAGGGGCTGCGGAAAATATTGAATGCAGGTCATACTATTGGCCATGCATTAGAAAGTTACTTGCTGGCCCAGGGCAAGGGAATACTTCACGGTGAGGCTATTGCTGTAGGACTGATAGCAGAAGGTTACATCGCTGAAAAACTCGGCTTAATTACCGCGAATGATTTGTCGCGGATCAGGGGTTTTATCTTACGAATTTATGGAAAAGTAACTCTTCGCGAAGGCGAGTTGATGGCAATAGCTCAATTGACATTACAGGACAAGAAGAACAAGAACAATACAGTAATGTGCGTTCTGCTTGATGGTATAGGAAAAGCGAAATGGGATAATGCAATTACCCTTGATGCGGTGGTGGAAGCGCTAACGTATTATCAGCGTGCTTAAATGTAGTAGCTATCCAGTTCTGAAAAGTATGCCCTTTCAGACTTTAGCGCGCTCTTGATACCTTCCGTCTTTTTTGAAACGAAATCTCTGGTCTTTACTTTTCTGTCGCCCGTAAGCAACCACGTCGTTAGCACAAAACTTGAGATGAGACTCATGCCGATCGCGATTTTCCCTGTCGTATTCATACCCTTCACTTAACTTTAATTCTCCTGTAAATGTTCTTCTGAATTTAACAAAAATGTCGTACAAACTGTAATTTGCGCGGCAAAACATTTTTAACGGTTGGATACTTCCATAAAAATAAAACGAACGTCTGTTCTGAAAGGAGAGGCAAAGTTGCTTCCCGCTTCTAAGAGTATAAGCAATAGAGCGTTGATCATCAACGCACTGGCCGGGGGTCAGGCTGAACTTCGCAATCTTTCCGATGCAAATGACACACAGTTAATGCTAAGATTAGTCAGATCGAAAGATGAAACTATTGATGTTGAGGATGCAGGTACAACCATGCGGTTTCTAACTGCCTTTTTCTGTATTACTAATCAGCACAAGATCCTTACCGGTACGAAACGCATGAAAGAACGGCCAATAGGCATACTGGTAGAAGCGTTGCGATCGTTGGGAGGTACTATTGAATACCTGGAAAAAGAGGGGTACCCACCGCATCGTGTGAAAGGTTTTGGAGAACAAAAAACCGATCGTATCAGTATTCGTGGAGACGTAAGCAGTCAGTATATATCCGCACTAATGATGGTAGCACCTGTGCTACCAAAAGGTCTTACCCTCGAGCTGAAAGGAAAAGTTGGAAGTCGTCCATACATCGACATGACCGCATCTCTGCTGAAGCATTTTGGGATAACGACCAACGTGCGGGCTAATGAGATATCAATCCAAAATCAAAATTTTATTCCCGCTGCATTTGTTGTAGAATCCGATTGGTCGGCAGCGAGTTATTGGTTCGCGTTTACGGCTTTGGCAGATAACGCTGAAATATATTTACCAAAACTTCTAAATCAATCTTTTCAGGGCGACAGCGCCATCCTAAGCATTATGGTAGATTTGGGGGTAGAAAGTCGTTTTGAAAACGGGCTATTAAAATTGTCCAAGAAAAAGTGCGCCCAGGAACTCCGTTGGGACTTCACTGATTGTCCAGACCTGGCACAGACTGTTGCAGTAGTGTGTGCAACAAAAAATATCACAGGATATTTTACAGGGTTAGAAAGTTTGCGGATAAAAGAAACAGACCGTATAGCGGCGCTGCAGAATGAGCTGCGAAAGATCGGTGCTGATTTAATTGAAGACGATCAAGAGCACTGGAGGCTTATCCCATCGGCATCTTTACCTCAATCCGCCTCGTTCCATACGTATGAAGATCACCGAATGGCAATGGCTTTTGCGCCACTAGCAACGCTCATGGATGTTGAAATCCAGGATCCATCAGTTGTTAGAAAATCGTATCCGAATTTCTGGAATGATATGAAATCTGTAGGGTTTGAAATTGAGGGAGACACTAATTTTGCCACAAAGGCACCAGGACACTAAGGTTCACAAAGAAATCTAACACGCTCTTATTTATTCTTTGTGTCTTTGTGACTTCGTGGCAACATTCTTTTTGGCAGTATCTAGGAAGAAAAAAAAACGTACAGAGCACACAAAGAAAAGACCCTCTCATGTAAAAACTTCGCAGCTCTGCACGTATATCTTAAGGAAATTTAGTTTCAAAAAAACGCACAGAGAACATAAAGAAAAGACCCTCTCTGTAAAAACTTTATGACCCCGTGCGTGTATCTGATGTTCCTGTGGTTTCTGCCGCGAGATTGAAACATGCTGTCTCATCTCCAGGATCATATGTTGTCTAAAAAACAGCAGATTAAATCAATATCGCCATACTGCTCAACTGACTTGAGACTTTCAGGTTAGAGCTTGTCATCGTTGCCTGGTTCATCTCAAACTTCAGTTTGCCATCGATGACCTTAAAATTGATGCAGCTTCCCTTTTGTCCCAATCCAGTTCCATCAGTGATGGTAAGGATTGATTTTCCACCGATAATATTCATGATGTCGTCAAAATCCTTACTCTTTGACTTGCCCACGTATACTACCTGGCAGCTTGAAGATTCGCTAGGAGCAGAAAGCTTTTTGATTACATACTTCTTGCTACCCTTCTGTTTGCCATTGTACCATTGGTTCAAGGTATTGAAGACATTGTCGTCGCCGATCACTCCTACTACAAATTCTCCCCCATCGCCTTCGTTGGGCCACTGCACATACTTTATAAAGTTAAAAAGCATGGCTGCGTGAATTTCGTGTGTCGGTCTATCCTGGGCGGTTACAACGAACCCTGCCATCATAAGGAAAATAAACATTGGTTTTTTCATAGATTAAAAAAATTTGGGCTATTGACTAATCTATTACTTTATCTGAAAAGGCCCCGGGGAGTAACCCCCGAAGCTTCTCAAACAACCCCGTTAAATTAATATCGCCATTGAGGACAAAGCACCCGACACTTTTAGGTTAGAAGCCTCGATTGCCTTCTGATTTAGCTCAAATTTGAGCTTATTGTCCACTGTCTTGAAATTAATACCGCTACCTTTTTCACCTAATCCGCTCTTATCGGTAATAATCAATGTACCTTTTCCTTGTATTTTACTGTTTACTGTTTCGAATTCGCTGCTTTTTGATTTATCGATGTACAGTACGTGACAATCTGTAACTTCTGAAGCAGAATTAAATTTTTTGATGATGTAAGTTTTAGAACCTTTTGCTTTACCACCATACCAACCGTTGAGTGTGTTGTATATGTCGTTGTTTCCCACAACGCCGATTACGAAATCACCGTTGGCTGCGTGGTCAGGCCATTGAACATATTTGGTAAAATTGAAGACCATCATTGAGTAAATCTCATGTATAGGTCTTTCCTGGGAAAATGCGTTACCGCTTATGATAAGCGCTGCGGCTGCGAGTACAATAAACTTCTTTTTCATAGAGTCGTTTGGTCGTTAGTTTAAAACGAAACAGGTTCTGCAACTACCATGCAAGAACCTGTTTTCTATATGCCAAACGGTCGGAAGGGACCCTATAAAATCACTTTAAATAGCGGAAATCATGACCCGATTTTAGCTGAATCAGGAACTCATAAATCAGGTTAATTACATTCTCAACGTCCTCTTTATGAACCATTTCCACGGTCGTATGCATATACTTCAGGGGTAGGGAAATTAGTGCTGAAGCCACCCCCTCCGACGAGTATGCAAAGGAGTCTGTATCGGTACCGGTAGACCTTGAAACGGCCTGTCGTTGGAACGGAATTTTCCGTTTTTGGGCCGTGTCTATTACCATTTTGAGAACGTTAGTCTGAACTGCAGGCCCATAACATAACACAGGTCCGGCGCCGCTTTTCAAGTTGCCGCTCTCTTTCTTGTTGTACATTGGTGATTGTGTGTCGTGTGTCACATCGGTGCAGATCGCTACATCAGGACGGATCCTTCTGGAAATCATTTCGGCTCCACGAAGCCCTATTTCCTCCTGTACGGCATTAACAACATATAGGGCAAACGGTAGCTTCTTTTTGTTTTCGCTTAATCTGCGGGCCACCTCTGCAATCATATAGCCACCCATTCGGTTATCGAGAGCCCGCCCTACAATCCATTTGTTGTTCATTTCCATGAGTTCATCCTCGAAGGTTATCACACATCCCACATGGACGCCCATGTTCTCGACCTCCTTCTTTGACTCAGCGCCAATATCTATGAATATGTTTTTCAATGTTGGAGGTTCTTCGCGCGCGGCGTCCCGAACATGGATCGCCGGCCAGCCAAAGACTCCTTTCACCACACCTTTATCGGTGTGAATATTCACTCTCTTAGAGGGTGCGATCTGATGGTCGGAACCGCCGTTTCTTCTCACATATATGTAACCGTCGTCAGTGATATAATTTACGAACCACGATATCTCATCTGCATGGGCTTCGATTACAACCTTATAATTTGCTTTGGGATTGATGATCCCAGCTACCGATCCATACACATCGACCATGTGTTGATTTACATAAGGCTTAATATAATCCAGCCATATTCGCTGGCCTGATGACTCAAAGCCAGTAGGGGATGCGTTGTTTAGGTACTCGTAAAGAAATTGTTTACTCTTCTTATCCATTTTTTTTATAATAATATAGTTTTTACAAAGGAATGTTCCCGTGTTTTTTCCGGGGCAATTTAGCTACTTTATTTTCCAACATCTCAAATGCCTTGATAAGTTTGTCGCGCGTTTGATCCGGATAGATAACCTCGTCGATATAACCACGGTGAGCCGCGCGATAGGGGTTTGCAAATTTATGCGTATACTCATCGACTTTGTCGTTGAGTTTTTGTGCCGGGTCAGGAGATTCTGAAATTTCCTTCTTGAAAATAATCTCTGCAGCACCTTTCGCTCCCATCACAGCAATTTCTGCTGATGGCCAGGCGTAATTGAGATCCGCGCCAATGTGTTTTGAGTTCATCACATCATAGGCGCCGCCATATGCCTTACGTGTGATCACCGTCACACGCGGTACGGTTGCTTCAGAGAATGCAAACAATAATTTTGCTCCATTGGTGATAATCGCATTCCACTCCTGGTCTGTTCCCGGAAGAAAACCAGGAACATCCTCTAACACCAACAATGGTATGTTGAAACAATCGCAAAACCTGACGAAGCGAGCACCCTTTACACTGGAATGGATGTCCAACACCCCCGCAAGTGATGCGGGTTGGTTGCCGACAACTCCTACACTCCTGCCAGCGATGCGCGCGAAGCCCACGACGATGTTCTCAGCGAAATTTTTGTGTATCTCAAAAAAGCTGCCCTGGTCGACAATCAGATCGACAACATCCCGCATGTCATACGGCTGATTCGGATTGGCAGGTATAATATCATTTAGCGCGGGTCGAGACTCATTTTCCGGCGTATAGTCAAGCCGTTGTACGTCATCCTCACAATTTTGTGGAATGTAGCTGAGAAGGGTTTTTATTTGTTTGATACATTCCACCTCATTTGCACAGGCAAAATGGGTAACACCACTTTTAGTACTATGTGTTGTTGCACCGCCTAATTCTTCGGCAGTCACAGATTCATGTGTAACCGTTTTTACAACGTTAGGTCCAGTTACAAACATAAAGGAGGTATGTTCGACCATAAAAATGAAATCCGTTATTGCTGGGGAATAAACGGCGCCACCAGCACACGGACCCATTATTGCTGAGATCTGAGGTATTACACCAGACGCAAGTGTATTTCTGTAAAAGATGTCAGCATAGCCACCGAGCGATAAAACTCCCTCTTGTATGCGAGCGCCCCCTGAGTCGTTCAGACCTATCAAAGGAGCACCATTCTGCATAGCAAGGTCCATGATCTTAACAATTTTTTCGGCGTGTGTTTCAGATAATGAGCCACCGAAAACAGTAAAGTCCTGCGAAAAAACGTAAACCAGTCTGCCGCTAACTTTTCCATATCCTGTAATCACACCGTCACCCAGGTAGTACTCTTTGTCCAGGCCAAAGTCTTTACAACGGTGCATCACAAATTTGCCCATCTCTTCGAATGTTCCCTCATCCAAAAGCAGATGAATTCGTTCGCGCGCTGTTAATTTACCCTTGGCATGTTGTTGCTGAATTCGTTTTTCACCTCCACCCAGAAGAGATTCATTATTTTTCTTATCAAGCTCATCAAATTTGTTTTGAAGGACTTGATTTTTCGAAGTGCGCTTGTTCATGGTTGTGATTTGAAGTCAAGTTAATAGTTATTAGTTAATTGTTAATAGTGATCTAGCCGAGGTATTAGGAATAAGGAATAGGGAATAAGGAATAAGGTGAGGTATAGGGTATAAAGGTATAGGGTATAGGGGCGCGCTTCGAAGTTGTTACGATATTCAATCGCGAGTGAGAAGCGTTTCTCGTTAAGATCGATCATTCATCATACAAACATACTGGCTATCGGTATTCAATGTTCCTTGTTCGGTGTTCTTTGCTGAATAGGGAGGATGAGGAATAGTGTGGACAACGTCAAGCTCTTCAAACTTCAAACCTCAAACCTTAAACTTCAAACCTGAAACCTTAAACCAAAATTCGTAACTTGCCGCCCCTCTATGAATAAAGTCGCGATCATTGACATGGGTACAAATACCTTTCACCTGTTGCTTGCACAGCGTGACGGAACGGGTAGGTACAACATTATCTTTCGTGATCGCATAGCTGTGAAGATCGGTAAGGGCGGAATAAACGATGGACATATCACCGCCGAGGGAATGGATAGAGCGGTGCTAGCTATGCAGTCGTTCAAGAAAACGATTGATGACCATATTATAGAAAACATCACTGCTGTTGGAACCAGTGCATTGCGATCGGCATCCAACGGTGATGAAGTTCTTGAAAAAATAAAGTCGGCGACAGGGATCGAACCGAAAACTATTTTGGGTGATCTCGAAGCAGAATACATCTACCTCGGTGTGAGATATGGACTTGAAATGGCAAATGAGAAAAGTCTTATCATCGACATCGGTGGAGGAAGTGTTGAATTCATCATAGCGGATAAGAATCACATTTATTGGAAGAAAAGCCTTGAGATTGGTGCGCAACGACTGCTGGAGAAATTCCATAAGCATGATCCAATCCTGCCCGGCGAGATCAACAGGCTGAACTCGTATTTCAGTGAAAAATTAATTGAGTTATTTGATGCATTACAGACTCATCCCACGAAAAATCTTATCGGTGCCTCAGGATCCTTCGACACATTGAGTGACATTTATTGTTTCAGAAATTCAATTTCCAAAGACGAAAATGATGCTGAAACGCCACTCACACTCGAAGCCTTTTATGCTATTGCTGAAGAAATAATTGCTAAGAACAGGTCACAACGGATGGCGATTCCGGGAATGATTGAAATGCGTGTAGACATGATCGTTGTATCGTGTTGCCTGATTAAATATATTCTTTCCCGGCACCCGTTCGATCGTATCCGTGTCTCATCGTATTCATTGAAAGAAGGTGTCCTTGCATCCCTGACAAAAACCGTGAATACTATTGAACTTAACTTACCAAAATAAATTTTCTCCTACCATGCTGGATTAAAGTTGTTACCAATGACTGACCCGATTTATAGTTACGAAACACTTGAAAAATTTACCATCTCCGTTTTTCAAAAAATAGGTTGTCCCAATGATCAGGCTACACTCGCAACTCGTGTTTTGCTTAGTGCCGATCTCCGTGGAATAGATTCGCACGGCATAGCACGTCTTTCAGGCTACGTAAGACTTTGGAATAAAAAACGAGTAAACGCAAATCCCGATATCCGCGTCGTCCATGAGTCGCCTAGCACAGCCGTTGTAGACGGCGATAGCGGCCTGGGGCTCGTGGTTGCTCCGACCGCAATGAAGATCGCGATCCAGAAGGCACGTGAAGTTGGTAGTGGCTGGGTGTCTATCAGAAATTCTAACCATTTTGGAATTGCGGGTTATCACGCGATGATGGCAATGGAGCACGACATGATTGGAATGGCAATGACCAATGCCAGTCCTTTGGTAGCTCCAACTTTTTCCATTGAAAGACTGCTGGGCACAAACCCGATTGCTGTTGCTATTCCCGCCGACAAACAACCGCCATTTGTTGCCGACTTTGCGACTACAACAGCTGCGAATGGTAAACTTGAAATATTGCAGCGCAAGAATGAGGCAGCACCCGTTGGGTGGGTTCAAACCCTTAATGGAAAGCCATCAACCGACCCAAATGAAACCAGGATGGGTGGTGCACTAATCCCGCTTGGCAGCGACCGCGAACACGGCAGTCATAAAGGTTTTTGTCTTGGTGCATGGGTCGATATTTTTTCTTCAGTTCTTTCCGGAGCTAATTACGGGCCCTGGGTTCCTCCATTTGTTTCATTTCTTGATCCGCCGGCGGACCCGGTAGGAAAGGGCATCGGCCACTTCCTTGGTGCAATGCGGATCGATGCGTTCCGTCCTGCCAATGAGTTCAAAAGTCATATGGACAATTGGATTTCTCGTTTCAGAAAAGCGAAGACCGTCGAGGGAGAGGAAAACGTAATAATACCAGGTGATCCAGAGCGTGAAATGGAAGCTAAAAGAAAGAAGGATGGTATACCCGTTAACCCGAAAGTTGAAGAAGACCTGAAGGAGCTCGCAGCGAATTTCGGTCTTAAACTCTAGAAACCAATGTTTCCTATATTAATTCCTACCCGAAGAACAAGTGGGCTAGAGTACGGAATGTACTCATTAGGCCTGGGGTCTCTATAAGAGAAATTGTACAAAGCCATCAGATAGAACGAAGCTTTCTGACCGATCGGTTGGAAAAAACCTCCACCAGCCATAAAACTGCTATAGTCGCGGCGAACCGTTTCATGCGCAGAAGTTATCGGAATCTTAAGATCCTCATAGTTCAGGTACTCATATTCCGTTTGAAGAAAGATATTCTTGAACACCGTGAACCGAATAAATGGCCCAACACCATAGTCGTTGAACTTAACCGAGGGCCTGATGTCTTTGTAATTTGTGTAACGATAAGTGAGTCGCGTACCTGCCATCAATCTCCTCGTGACCATATAACCAATTTTAGGAGAGATTGAAACAAAATCCTGATAGCGATTGAACGCAGCGCCCAAGCCACCGCCTGTTACAACTCGTTCTTTAAATGGAACACCCTTCAAGCTGTTTGCCTCTCCTTGCGCAAATGCAACCGCAGAGGAAAGTAGTGCGACAAAACATAATATGAGGGAACGCATGACTTTTTATTTCTCTACTATGATATAGATGTCCTCGGTCTCTTTCTTCATCAGATATTTCTCACGTGCAAATTTTTCCACTGATGCACGGTCACCGAACAACTCGTTGTGATCTTTCTCCACTTCCTTTATTTTTTCTTCGTAGTACTCCTTCTCATTCTCTAATGAGTTAAGCTTAGCGCTTAACTTATAACGCGCGATGAAATTGTTGGAGTCCAGCACGACCATCCATGCTAGAAAAATTACAATTGTGACAAAGTAAAAATTACGAAACGGCTTGGTTAGTTTATTCAGCATAGCAGTCTAAAAAGTGATACTAAGATATGAAAAAACCATTACCGTTGTATTAATCTTCCCTTGGCACAACCGTTCTGTCTTCTAAGAACGAAAAAAGCCAGCGTGTGTTGCGCTGGCTTTCTTATAAGGAAGAGAAGAATTACATTTTCTTTCCAGGGAAATAAGCAACCTCGCCAAGTTCTTCTTCAATTCTGATGAGTTGGTTGTACTTCGCCATACGATCTGACCTTGAAGCGGAACCAGTCTTAATCTGACCGGTGTTAAGAGCAACAGCAAGATCGGCAATGGTATTGTCTTCGGTTTCACCCGAACGATGTGACATAATGCTCTTATAAGAATTCCTCTTCGCAAGATTCACGGCAGCAATGGTTTCTGTTAGTGACCCAATTTGATTTACCTTGATCAGGATTGCATTGGCGACGCCATCGTCAATACCTTTCTGCAGGCGCTCAACATTCGTAACAAAAAGATCGTCACCTACCAGTTGCACTTTGCTTCCAATGCTTTCGGTCAGTGCCTTCCATCCAGTCCAATCATCTTCCGCCATACCATCTTCCAATGAAATGATCGGGTACTTCTTAGCCCAGTTTGTCCAATACTCTGCCATTTCAAGCGGCTTCAATTTCTTGCCAGATGATTTTTTGAAATGGTAAACTTTTGCCTTTGGATCATAAAATTCTGAAGCAGCCGGATCGAGAGCGATAAAAATATCTGACCCAGGTTTATATCCAGCTTTCTCGATCGCTTTCAATACGACTTCAATTGCTTCTTCATTTGAAGAAAGGTTTGGTGCGAAACCGCCTTCATCCCCTACGTTGGTTGAAAGCCCTTTATCGTGCAATACTTTCTTAAGTGTGTGAAAAATTTCAGCACCCCATTGCAATGCTTCGGAGAATGAACTTGCACCTACCGGCATCACCATGAACTCTTGAAAGTCGATAGCATTATCAGCATGACTTCCACCGTTCAGAATGTTCATCATCGGCACGGGAAGAGTATTCGCACTAACGCCACCGATATATCTGTACAATGGCATTCCTGCTTCCATTGCTGCAGCTTTGGCAATGGCGAGGGAAGTACCGAGGATTGCATTTGCTCCAAGCTTTCCTTTGTTAGGAGTACCATCCAATTCAATCATGATCTTGTCGACCAGGTTTTGATCGAAAACATTAAAGCCGACAACCTCGGCAGCAATTTTCGTGTTTACGTTGGCAACTGCTTTCAGCACTCCCTTCCCTAAAAACTTCTTCTTGTCGCCGTCGCGTAATTCAACTGCTTCATGAGTCCCGGTAGATGCACCGGAAGGAACGGCCGCCCGGCCAAATGCACCAGATTCTGTTACAACGTCAACTTCTATAGTGGGATTACCACGGCTGTCAAGGATCTGGCGGGCATGAATGCTTTCGATTAAGCTCATAATAATTTATTTATTGATTGTTAATTGGTTTAGTTGGCAACTTTAGATCGTTCTCTGACTTCAGCGCGTATCGTTTCGATGAACTGGTCGAAAAGGTAACGTGAGTCATGCGGACCAGGAGAAGCTTCAGGGTGGTACTGCACAGAGAAAGCTTTCTTTCCTTTTACCCTGATACCCATGATTGTGTTATCGTTGAGATGAACGTGCGTTACCTCAACGTTTGAGTTGCTGTCGATGTCCTTCTCGTTTACTGCGAAGCCATGATTCTGAGAAGTCATTTCACCCTTACCAGTGAGAATATTTTTTACCGGGTGATTGAGTCCACGATGACCGTGGTGCATTTTGTAAGTTGAAATATCATTCGAGAGCGCAAGCAACTGATGGCCTAAGCAAATTCCAAAAAGTGGCTTTGAAGAATCAACCGCTTTCTTAACGGTTTCTATGGCGTAGTCCATAGTGGCCGGATCACCAGGTCCATTTGAGATGAAATAGCCATCAGGATCCCATTCAGTCATTTCGTCAAATGTTGTCTTTGCCGGGAAAACTTTGCAATAACATCCGCGGCTAGCAAGGTTCTCGACAATGCTCTTCTTAATTCCAAGATCAAGCACAGCTACCTTGATCGGAGCATTGGGATCTCCAACAAAATATGGTTTCGGTGTTGTTACCTTCGACGCGAGTTCAAGGCCCTCCATTGATGGGACCTTCTTTATCTCTTCCCTCAATTCTTCCGGAGAGAGCACCGAAGAAATAATTGCGTTCATGGTTCCCTTGCTGCGGATATAGCGCACCAACATTCGGGTGTCGACATTTGCAATGCCCACGACACCCGTGCGCTCAAGGTACTGCTGCAAACTTTCCTTGCCGGACTTTCGACTGAATTCCACAGCGAAATCATTAACCACGAGACCGGCAATTTTCGGTTTATCGGACTCTTGCTCCTCATCCATCGCTCCATAATTTCCAATGTGAGCAGTGGTGTTAACTATTATTTGTCCGAAATATGACGGATCGGTATAGATTTCCTGGTAGCCGGTCATGCCGGTGTTGAAACAGATTTCACCGCCCGACGTACCAATTTTCCCAATTGCAATACCCTCCAGGAGGAGGCCGTCTTTAAGAAGTAGATAAGCTTTTTTCTGCATAGTTGTTTGTCGGGGCGTAAAGTTACTTACGAATGCTAAACATCGTTATCGATTGTGCAATAAAAAAGGGATTAAACAAATGTTCAATCCCTTTTTAAGTATTGTGATATTTTGGAGCACTATTCCTTTGCCTTTTTAGAAGGGGCTTTCTTAGCAGGTGTCTTCTTGGCAGGTGTTTTAGCCTTCTTTTCAGTCTTTGCTTCAGCTTCTGCCTGTACAGGAGATTCTACCAGCGTTGCATCTTCAGCAGCATCACCGGCCTTCTTACCTCCTCTGCGACTTCTGCGAGTCTTAGTCTTCTTGGCGGCGCCATCTTTTGTGTACAGCGTGTTGTAGTCCACCAATTCGATTAGACACATTTCAGCATTGTCGCCAACGCGTACATCGCCTAACTTAATGATGCGGGTATATCCACCCGGGCGATCAGAGATCTTTGAAGCAACTTCTCCAAAAAGGGTCTTGACAGACTCTTTGTTTTGCAGGTAAGAAAATACGGTACGCCTGGAGTGCGTAGTGTCATCCTTTGCCTTCGTAAGCAAAGGCTCGACATATTTTCTTAAGGCTTTTGCCTTCGCTACTGTTGTTGTGATTCTCTTATTAAGAATTAGCGAGGAAGCCATATTTGAAAGCAACGCATGTCTGTGCGCGCTTTTCCTTCCAAGGTGATTGACTTTCTTACCGTGTCTCATGATTCTTAGTCTTCATCAAGTTTGTACTTGGAAAGATCCATTCCAAAGGTCAGGTTCTTTTCCGCAACCAGTTGTTCGAGTTCTGCCAATGATTTCTTACCAAAATTTCTAAACTTCATCATGTCAGAAATTTCAAGTTGTACCAGGTCGCCCAAGGTCTTCACATCAGCTGCTTTCAAGCAGTTGTAAGCGCGAACAGAAAGATCCAGGTCGTGCAGCGCGCTCTTCAAGAGCTTGCGCATATGAAGCATTTCTTCGTCTACCTGTTCAACTTCTGCATCCTTACCAGTTTCCAATTCCATGGACTTGTCGGAGAACAGAGCGAAATGTTTGATGAGGATATATGCAGCTCCTTCCAACGCTTTTTCAGGATGGATTGAACCATCTGTTTCGATATCTACTACGAGTTTTTCGTAGTCAGTCTTTTGCTCAACGCGGGTATTTTCAACGCTATACTTTACGTTTTTGATCGGCGTGAAAATAGCATCGATAGGAATGAAGCCGAACACCTGCTCAGAAGGTTTATTTTCTTCAGCGGGTAGGTATCCACGTCCTTTCTCTATTGTCAGTTCAATTTCAAAGTGAGCTGATTCGTCAAGGTTGCAGATTACGTGCTCCGGATTCAGGATCTCAAAAGCAGAAGTAAACTTCGCGATATCGCCAGCCTTAAACTGTTTTTGCTTCTTGATGCTAACCGTAATCTTGCTATCAAAGCTGTCAGCTACTTTTCTGAAGCGTACCATCTTCAGATTTAAAATGATCTCTGCTACGTCTTCAACTACACCTTCAATGGTAGAAAATTCGTGAAGAACACCAGGGATTTTAATTCCAGTGATCGCATAGCCTTCAAGGGAAGAAAGCAATATCCTTCGCAGGGCATTGCCAATGGTTACGCCGTATCCTTTTTCCAGAGGTTTGAATGTAAAAAGGCCGTGGAAATCATCCGCCTTTTCCATCGCAACTTTCTCCGGCATTTGAAATGCTAATATTGACATAGTAATGTTGTTAACTGTTAAAACTACTTCGAGTACAATTCGACAATGAGCTGCTCATTGATGTTTTCAGGTATATCGGTACGTGGTGGTAAGTTTATCAGCTTGCCGGTCATTTCATTGTTGTCCCACTCCAACCAGTTATACTTTTTAGCTCCCTGGATAGAAAGACTGTTGGTGATTACCTCAAGTGATTTTGAACGTTCGCGTACTTCAACCCGATCACCCGGCTTGAGTGTATATGATGATATGTTGACCACGTCGCCGTTGACAAGTATATGTTTGTGAAGCACCAGCTGGCGAGCAGCTCTGCGGGTTGGTGCAATGCCAAGTCTGTACACTGTGTTGTCCAACCTTGCTTCAAGCATTTGCAAAAGAACTTCACCCGTGACGCCTTTCTTGCGGGATGCTGTTGAAAACATCTTTGCGAATTGTCTCTCGAGCAATCCATAGATGTATTTAGCCTTTTGCTTCTCGGCAAGCTGTGTAGCATATTCTGATTGCTTACGCTTCTTGCCTCGGCCATGCTGGCCTGGCGCATAGTTCTTCTTCTGCAACGCTTTATTGTCACCCAGAATAGGTTCATTAAAGCGTCTTGAGATTCTGACTTTTGGGCCTGTATATCTTGCCATTTTCTTATTGTAGATTTTATCTTCAAGTACTTGGATCAGAACTGAATGCCAAGGCATTCCGGCCTTCGATCCTCGTCAATTATTAAACTCTTCTCTTTTTAGGAGGGCGGCAGCCATTGTGTGGCAGTGGCGTTACGTCCCTGATTGTTGTTATTTCAATTCCAGATCCTTGTATGGTCCGTATAGCGGATTCTCTTCCGGCTCCAGGTCCTTTTACAAACACTTCAACCTTTCTCAAACCCAATTCGAAAGCCTTAGATGCACATTCCTGCGCAGCAACCTGAGCTGCATAAGGCGTGTTTTTCTTCGAACCCTTGAATCCCATTTTTCCAGCTGATGCCCAGGAAATGACCTGGCCAGTGGAGTTCGTCATCGAGATGATGATGTTATTGAAAGTAGCGCGGATATGTGCCTGGCCAACAGCCTCCACATTTACCACACGTTTTTTTGCTTTATCTTTTCTCTTTTCAGCAGTCGCCATTATTGAAAAGTTTATCTAATTAACCTTTAGTTGCCTTCTTTTTGTTCGCTACCGTCTTGCGTTTACCCTTCCGTGTACGCGCGTTGTTCTTGGTTGTCTGGCCGCGAACAGGTAGACCTTTTCTATGGCGTTGACCACGGTAGCAGCCAATATCCATGAGGCGTTTTATGCTCAATTGGATCTCGGACTTCAAAGCACCCTCAATCCTAAATTGTTCAGCGATGATTGCGCGAATGGCATTCGACTCTTCATCGTTCCACTCTTTTACTTTCTTATCCACGTTAACACCGGCTGTGGTAAGAATTTTTTGGGCTGACCGACGGCCAATTCCAAAAATGTATGTCAAACCAATTTCACCGCGTTTGTTATCCGGAATATCTACACCAGCTATACGTGCCATAGTATGTTACCCTTGTCTTTGTTTAAACCTTGGATTCTTTTTGTTAATCACATACAATTTGCCCTTGCGTCGGATGATCTTGCAATCGGCGCTTCGCTTCTTTATGGATGCTTTAACTTTCATTTTCTGTTTGTTTTTGGGTTAGAGACGCAATGCATTACGTCTCTACGTACCTATTTGTATCTAAATACAATTCTACCTTTCGTTAAATCATAGGGCGACATTTCCAGTCGTACCCTGTCGCCGGGCAGGATGCGGATGTAATGCATTCTCATCTTACCCGAAATATGTGCCAGCACTTCATGGCCATTTTCCAACTGCACTCTAAACATTGCATTGGAGAGGGCTTCTGAAATTGTACCGTCCTGTTCTATTGACTTTTGTTTCGCCACTTATATGAATAATTTTCCTCTATATACTTGTGCGTTGTCAATACCTCAGTTTCATTCTCCTTCACCGCTACCATATGCTCAAAATGTGCTGATGGTCTTCTATCCGATGTTCGTATAGTCCATCCATCTCTCTCCTGAACAACATTCCGTGTGCCCTGGTTGATCATGGGCTCTATCGCGAAAACCATCCCTGCCACGATCTTGGGTCCCTTTCCCCTCTTTCCATAGTTTGGAACCTCTGGATCTTCATGAAGTCGTTTACCAACACCATGACCTACAAGTTCCCTTACCACACCATAACCAAAGCTCTCAACATAACTTTGGATGGCATAGCTAACATCGCCAATCCTGTTGCCTGCTTTCGCGTGTTCGATGCCTTTGAACAGGGAATCATAAGTACGATTCAGCAGCAGAAGCTTTTCTGCATCTGCACCTTCCAACGGATAGGTATATGCCGAATCGCTGTGATAGCCTTTGTAGTAGACACCACAGTCAATCGATATTATATCCGTCTCCCGCAATTCATAGTTTCCGGGGAAACCATGAACGACAACTTCGTTTACCGAGATACATAACGAGGCCGGAAATCCATTGTAGTTTTTGAACGATGGAGCTCCGCCACTATCCCGGATATATTCTTCAGCTACCTGATCGAGCTTAGAAGTCTTAACACCAGGCTTTATGAGTTTAGCCACCTCACCATGAGCCTTTCCCAATATTTGAGAACCTTCCCGGATGATTGTTAGTTCCTCTTCAGTCTTCAAGTATACCATTCAGCTCTTAAGCCGCAGCAAATTGAGAACGTCCCTTTACTCTTCCCGATTTCATCATACCTTCATAGTGCCTCATTAGCAGGTAGCTCTCGATCTGTTGCAGGGTGTCAAGGACAACACCTACAAGGATCAACAAAGAGGTACCCCCGAAGAACTGAGCGAAGTTCTGACCAACTCCTGCAGTAACTGCAAATGCGGGAAGCACTGCAATAGCAGCAAGAAACATTGCGCCGGGTAAAGTAATTCTTGATAAAACAGTATCAATAAATTCCGCGGTTTGTTTGCCAGGCTTTATTCCCGGAACAAATCCACCATTCCGTTTCAAATTATCTGCGATATCATTTGAATTGATAGTGATCGCTGTATAAAAGAACGTAAATATCAAAATCATTATCGCGAACAATAAGCTGTACTGCCACGAATAAGGATCAGAAAATGTAGATCCCATGTATGCGCCGAAGTCGCTATCTCTCCAGATACCTGCGATCAGGGCTGGGAAGAACATCAATGCCTGCGCAAAGATGATCGGCATCACACCTGCAGAATTGACCTTCAGCGGTATGAAATCGCGTTTTCCACCGTAAAGCTTATTCCCAATTACCTGCTTTGCATATTGAATCGGGATTCGGCGTGTAGCCTGCGTTAACGCTATAGTTGCTACGACTATACCAAACAGAACAAATAATTCAACGATGAAGAATATTGCCTTGCCTGGGAATTTATCATCAATCTCTCCTACCAATGAAATGGGAAGTCTTGAGATAATTCCAATCATGATCAGCATGGAGATACCATTTCCTATTCCCTTGTCAGTGATCCTTTCACCAAGCCACATACAGAACATCGTACCGGCGATAAGGATAAGAACTGACGAAATGTAAAAGAACGTGCCCGGATTCATTATTACCGATTGGTCTATCGCACCCTTCAGGTAGCTGTAGCCCTGGAATACAGTAATAAAGATTGTTAGAACGCGTGTATACTGATTCAAGCGTTTTCTACCTGAATCACCTTCCTTCTGAAGCTTTTGAAAATACGGTACTGCAAATGAAAGCAGCTGAACAATAATGGATGCGGAGATATAGGGCATAATCCCCAAAGCAAATATTGATGCGTTGTTGAATGCTCCCCCGAGGAAGTTATTCAGATATCCCAGGATCCCGCCGGAGTTCCTTTCCGGGTCCAGCATATTTGGATCAATTCCTGGCAAAACAATAAACGACCCCAACCTGAAGATGACCAGAAAACCCAATGTATTTAGGATTCTGACCCGCAGGTCTTCGATCGAGAATATGTTCTTTATGGTCTGAAAGAAACGCTTCATTACTTCACTGTTGTGGCCTTTCCACCCGCTTTTTCTATTGCTTGTGTTGCTGTAGCTGAAAAGGCGTGTGCTTCAACATTCACCTTTGCTTTCAACTCACCTCTTCCCAATACTTTTACCTTATCATTCTTTCCTACAATACCATTATCCACAAGAGCCTGCAGATTGAGCACGTCGGATTTAGTTTTCTCAGCGAGACCTTCCAATACATCCAGGTTTACTGCCTTGAAATATTCCTTGTTGTTATTCTTAAAACCAAATTTAGGAACTCTTCGTTGCAACGGCATTTGACCACCTTCGAAACCGGACTTCTTAGAGTTACCGGATCTTGATTGCGCGCCTTTGTGACCGCGTCCTGCGGTGCTACCGCCTGAACCCTGACCGCGTCCTAGTCTCTTATTGCTTTTTACTGAACCTTCTGCAGGTTTTAAGGTATGTAACTTCATTTTTAAAGTTCTTTTACAGTGATCAAATGATTGACCTTTGAAATCATCCCGGCGATCTGAGGAGTTAGCTCAACCTCGACGGTCCTGTTAATCTTGCCCAAGCCTAACGCCTTGATCGTTCTGATCTGCGTTTCAGGTCTTTTAATGGTACTTCTTTTTTGGGTGATTTGTACTTTCGCCATATCTCTTTAACCATTAAATACTTTAGACAAAGGCACACCGCGATTTTTGGCAATGGAGAATGCATCTCTCATCGTCGTCAACGCTTTGAAGGTAGCCTTAACCACATTGTGCGGATTTGAAGAACCCTTGGATTTCGCCAACACATTGTGAACTCCCGCACTTTCCAACACCGCGCGCATAGCACCACCGGCAATAACTCCAGTACCAGGCGAAGCGGGTTTCAGCAACACATAGCCACCACCAAATTTTCCGATCGATTCGTGCGGAACAGTACCTTTGATGATAGGCACTTTCACGAGGTGCTTCTTAGCATCGTCGATACCTTTAGTAATCGCGTCAGTGACTTCGTTGGCCTTGCCAAGTCCGTAACCAACTACACCATTTCCGTCGCCTACTACAACTATTGCTGCGAAGCTGAACCGGCGTCCACCTTTTACAACTTTGGCTACACGTTCGATGGCAACGACTCGTTCCTTAAGATCGATCTCGCTTGCTTTTACTGTACTGATATTGCTTACTGACATATTTCAGTTCTTAGAATTTTAAACCACCTTCACGAGCACCTTCAGCGAAAGCTTTGATGTTTCCGTGATACAGGTATCCGTTACGATCAAATACTATTGTTTCGATGCCTGATGCCAACGCTTTCTCGGCAATCTTCTTTCCTACGCTTTTGGAATCATTGATATTGAGCTTTGCTTTTTCGCCTAGCTCAACCGTGGAAGCTGATGCCAGCGTTACACCTTTCAAATCATCAATGATCTGAACGTAGAGTCCCCGATTGCTTCTGAAAACAGATAGCCTGGGTTTCTCTGTCGTTCCATTTATTTTCTTGCGAACGCCTTTCTTTATACGTTCTCTTCTTTCTCTGTTCTTGCCTGCCATAGATCCGTTTTTTATTCTATGATGCTGTTGTTTTTATGTTATGACGCAAACATTGCGTCTTATTGTTAGACGCATACAATGCGTCTTATTGTGTTAGACGCATACAATGCGTCTCTACGTGAGACGCAAACATTGCGTCTCTGCGATTATTTCGCGGCGGCCTTACCTGCTTTCCGGCGGACAAACTGACCTGTAAACCGGATACCTTTTCCTTTATATGGCTCTACCTTTCTTAATTCCTTCAACTTGGCGGCTACCTGCCCGATCAATTGCTTGTCGATACCTTCAAGGATGATCGTCGGGTTTTGACCTTTCTCCTGGAATGTCTTCACTTTCAATTCCGAAGGTATTGCAACGAACACGTTATGCGAATATCCAAGGCTAAGCTCAAGTACATTAGCCTGTGCGTTGGCTTTGTATCCAACACCAACCAACTCAAGCTGATGTTTGAAACCATCAGATACACCTTCCACCATATTTGCAACCAGCGCGCGATAAAGACCGTGCATTGATTTATGGCGTTTTTGATCCGTGGGACGTTCGATGAGAACAGTACCATCTTCCTGCTTTATAGTGAAGTCAGGATCGATGTCCTGATGCAGTTCACCTTTCGGTCCCTTTACAGAAACTCTGTTTTTCTCTTTCGAGAAAGTAAAAGTTACTCCTGAGGGTATTGTTATGGGTTGTTTACCTATACGTGACATGGGCTATATCAATAAACGTAACACAATACTTCACCACCCACATTAAGAGAGCGAGCCTCTTTATCTGTGATGACACCTTTAGATGTCGATAAGATCGCTACCCCCAAACCATTCATTACCCGAGGCATTGAATTTGTACTCGCATACTTTCGCAAGCCTGGTGTACTTACTCTTTCGAGCTTCGTAATTGCAGATTCTCTCGTTTCAGGATTGTACTTTAACGCGATCTTAATAACGCCTTGACTAGAGCTGATCTCCTGGAACTTGTAGTTCAGGATGTAGCCTTTGTCGAAAAGAACTTTAGTGATCTCCTTCTTGAGATTTGAAGCGGGGATTTCAACTACTCGGTGGTTGGCTTTTATCGCGTTTCGCAACCGGGTTAAGTAGTCTGCTATGGGGTCAGTCATCTTTTTCTTCCTTTATTATAAAAAAGCAAGCCCGCGTTTTTTAAACCGGGCTGCAAAGATATCGAACAATTTCAATAATCCAAACTGTTATCAGGTTTCATCCCTCCTCGTAAAATCCGGGTGGGAGACGTTGATACTCAGCAACCAATATGTCTTTTTCCTACCAGCTTGACTTGGTCAAGCCAGGGATTTTTCCTTGTGATGCCATCTCGCGGAACACGTTACGACACACGCCGAATTTGCCCATATAACCACGGGGACGGCCAGTCAATTTGCAACGGTTCTTAAGTCTGACAGGCGAGGCATTCCGCGACAGCTTGTCGAGGGCCGCATAATCACCAGCCTCCTTCAACGCCTTACGCTTTGCAGCGTGTGTCGCTACCAGCTTTTCTCTTTTAGTTTGCCTTGCTATTACTGCTAATTTAGCCATGCTATTATTTTAGTTTTTGTTAGCGAATGGCATCCCGAATGCCTTCAGGAGCTCAAAGCTTTCTTCATCATTTTTTGCGGTAGTAACGAACGTTATATCCATACCGCTTATTTTGTTGACCTTGTCGATCGAGATCTCAGGGAAAATAATCTGTTCCTTCACTCCCAACGTATAATTGCCACGTCCATCAAATCCCTTTCCGGAAACACCGCGAAAATCGCGGACGCGGGGAAGGGCGATGTTCATCAAACGATCCATGAACTCATACATCTTATCGCCGCGAAGGGTAACCCGAACTCCGATAGGCATATTCTCTCTCAACTTAAAGTTGGAAATTGCCTTCTTAGACTTTGTGGACACTGACTTTTGACCAGTTATAGTTGTGATTTCTTCCAAAGCCACATCTATAAGCTTTTTGTCTGTTACAGCCACGCCCATACCCTTGTTGATGCAGATCTTTTCGATCTTCGGAACCTGCATAATGGATTTGTAAGCAAACCGCTGCTTCAAGGCAGGTACGATTTCCTTTACATATTTGTCTTTTAATCTTGGAGTTGCCATCACTTAATAAATTCTCCTGTTTTCTTCGAATATCTCTGCAGCTTATTCTTGCTATCAAGCTTGCGTCCGACGCGAGTAGGTTTACCTGTAGCAGGATCAACCAGCTTCAGGTTGCTTACATGAAGGGCTGCTTCAGTTTTCTTCAAACCACCTTCAGGTTTTCCGGCTGAGGGTTTAGTGTGTTTTGTAATGATATTGATACCTTCAACCACCGCGCGATTCTTATCGGCCAAAACTTCCAGCACTTTACCGGTCTTGCCTCTGTCGTCGCCAGCGATAACCAGTACGGTATCGCCTTTGCGTATATGCAACTTCGGTCTTGAATTCTTTTTCTTTTCCATTGCTCTATATTACTTCAGGTGCGAGGGAAACGATTTTCATAAACTGTTTTTCTCTGAGCTCACGAGCTACAGGGCCGAAAATACGCGTACCCCGAGGTTCGTCCTGCGCATTCAGAAGAACAGCAGCGTTATCTTCAAAACGGATATAGGAACCATCTTTTCTTCTGACTTCCTTGGTGGTCCTAACAACAACAGCCTTTGAAACAGTTCCTTTCTTAACCTGGCTGGTAGGCATCGCCGACTTTACAGTGACGACAATTTTATCACCTACAGATGCATATCGTCTATGTGTTCCACCAAGAACGTGCATACAAAGAACTTCCTTTGCTCCACTGTTATCGGCTACTGTAAGTCTGGATTCGGTGCGTATCATGATTACTTAGCTTTTTCAACTATTTCTACTAACCTCCAGCGTTTATCTTTACTCAAAGGCCTTGTCTCCATAATACGAACAGTATCACCGATACCGGCCGAATTGGTTTCGTCGTGCGCCTTGAACGCTGTTGTTCTGTTTACAAATTTGCCATAGATCGGATGTTTAACCTTGCGGTCAACGGCAACGGTGATGGTCTTCTGCATCTTGTTGCTGATCACTTTGCCTACCCGTTCTTTTCTATCGTTCCTTTCCATACGGAATTATTTTTTGATATTCTTTGCTCTTAACTCAGTCTGCAGCCTGGCAACCATCTTGCGCGCTTCGCGCAATTTCATTGGGTTTTCAATCGCTGAAACCTGGTGAGCGAATTTCAGCTTGCGCAATGCTTCCTTTTCACTATTGATTTTCTCGGCTAGCTCAGCTGTGTTCAAAGCTCTGATTTCTGAATTTTTCATCCCTTTGCAGTTGTTGGTTCGACGTAGTCGCGTCTTACAGTGAATTTAGTTTTCATCGGGAGTTTACCCTCTGCAAGCCTTAGCGCTTCTTTTGCAGTTGCAATGTTTACACCACCGGCCTCAAACAGGATTGTACCCGGCTTGATTACCGCTACCCAATATTCAGGCGCACCTTTACCTTTACCCATACGAACCTCAGCAGGTTTTCTGGTAATAGGTTTATCGGGGAAGATTCGGATCCAAACTTGTCCTTCGCGTTTCATTGCGCGGGTTACTGCGATACGTGCAGCTTCAAGCTGACGTGCAGTGATCCATCCTCCTTCCAGTGCCTTCAATCCAAACGAGCCAAATGCTATGGAATGACCTCTTGTCGCCATCCCCTTAACGCGGCCCTTTTGCATTTTTCTAAATTTCGTTCGTTTAGGCTGTAACATTGCTACCTATCTTTTTTACTTCGAAAAATTATCTTCTTTGACCACGGCCTTCACCACCGCGTCTTTCGCCACCACCGCCGCGACGTTCACCACCACGACCACCACCTTCGCCACCGCGTCTGCGAGCTCTATCACCACCGCGATCGCCACCGCCTTTGTGTTGTCCTGCGCCAGCCTGAGCATTGCTCACGATACCAACGTTCGGAGAAAGATCGCGTTTGCCGTATATCTCGCCTTTAAAAATCCACACCTTAATACCAATCTTGCCATAAACAGTCTGTGACTCGGAAATAGCATAGTCGATATCAGCGCGAAGTGTATGCAAAGGGATACGGCCTTCCTTGTATTGTTCTGCACGTGCCATGTCGGCACCTGCCAAACGACCTGATACTTTTATCTTGATACCCTCAGCTCCCACGCGCATTGCAGAAGCGATTGCCTGCTTCATAGCGCGCTTGTACGAAATACGTGCTTCGATTTGTTGAGCAATTGATTCTCCTACAAGTTTTGAATCAAGCTCAGGGCGTTTAATTTCAAAAATGTTGATCTGAACATCCTTATTGGTGAGTTGCTTTAACTCTTCCTTAATCTTATCGACCTCGTTACCACCTTTACCGATGACAACACCCGGACGCGCAGTATGAATAGTGAGCGTAATACGCTTCAGCGTTCTTTCAATTACAACCTTGGCAATACCGCCCTTGGGAATACGGGCTTCAACATATTTTCTGATCTTCTGGTCTTCAACCAGCTTATCAGAAAAGGTCTTGCCACCATACCAGTTGGAATCCCAACCGCGCACGATGCCTAGTCTTAAACCTACCGGATTAATTTTTTGTCCCATTTATTCCTTCGTTTCTTTTTCTTCGGTTGTTACTTGAGAATCGGTGCCAGTTTTCAAACTTGACACTACCAGCGTCACATGGTTTGAGCGCTTTCTGATTCTGTGTGCCCTTCCCTGGGGAGCGGGTCTAAGTCTTTTCAAAATCCGGCCACCATCGACCCAGATATCTTTTACATAGAGATCAGCTTCCTCCAGCTTCACATCCTGGTGTTTTGCTTCCCATCCTGAAATAGCTGAAAGCAACAGCTTTTCCAGTTTTGGAGCGCCTACTTTAGGCTCATATTTAAGAATGTTAAGCGCTTTGTTAACCCGCTCACCTCTGATCAGATCGGCAACTAACCTCATCTTACGAGGAGAAGTAGGTACATTCTTCAGCTTAGCCACAGAAGGACCAACCATTGCAGCGGCTTTTCTCTCATCGCGCTTTTCACGCTTGAGTACTGATCTCTTTATCATTTTTGCTACAGTATCCATTGTTACTTAGCCTTGTTACCTGAATGTCCGCGGA
>JAEZBX010000238.1 GCA_023412765.1 Bacteroidota bacterium | reverse complement strand
GCCATATTTAAATGTCGGTTATTGGGGGAAAAGTCAGGGACATTTTCGACAGACAACGTTTTTAACGTACGAACGAAGCGTTCGGATACAATTGATATTCGATCCGATACTTTAAACTGTCGATGTGATTAATAAAATGAATATGCTTGCTTATCATGTCGGTAAAAAAAGGAATAGGGAATAGGGAATAAGGATGAGGTCGCAAAGTGCGCACCCTTATACCCTATACCCTATACCCTATACCTCCTTCAAAAATAGGATTAAGTAAGGCCAGGTAAATTAAGAAGATAAACAGCCGATGATCAGTCACTATTTCAAACTAGCCAGAAAAAATCTTACCAAAAACAAATACTATACACTCATCAACATTGGTGGGTTAGTATTGGGGATGCTGGCGGCGCTTATCATTGCCAAGTACATAGGCGCTTCTATACAATTCGATAGCTTTCATGAAAATAAAGACCGAATCTATGCCGTTACGCAGCGGGAATCTTCAGATGGCATCGAACAAAAGGAGAGAAAGAGTACTTATCTGGGAGTTTCAGATTTAATATCGCAGAACCCTGAGGTCACTGCTGTTTCAAGGTACTATCAGCATGTGGAATCATTGGTGTTTACTAACACAGAAAATGGTGATATTATTTCCTTCACGGAAGGAAGGATATTTATCGCGGATTCAAATTTCTTTAAGATATTCTCATTTCCATTTGTCTATGGGGGTATAGGCAGTTCACTTTCTAACGGTAAGGCTATTGTATTGACTAAGTCTGCCAGTGCTAAATACTTCGGTGACGCTGACCCGATTGGAAACACGCTGGCCATCCGTACTTCGTGGGGGAAGGAGACAACGTATCACGTAAGCGGTGTCATCCAGGATATTCCGCGGTTATCAAGATTTGATTTTGATTTTTTGCTCTCAGATACTGAAATCAGTCCTGAGGAATTGTGGGGACTTCCAGATTATTCAACTTATGTCATGTTGAAAGAAAATTCGAGTCCTGCAATTCTTGAAGAAAAGGTTACGAGCGAATTAAAACAGGTCCCTCAGTTACGTGCAGCCAACAAAAATGTTAGTATTTCATTTGAGTCTTTCGCAAGCGTATCATTATCAACCACTGAATACTTGCTCTTAATCGTTGGTATTTTTATCGTGCTGATCACGTGGATAAATTATATAAATCAGGTTGTAGCACAATCCTACTGGCGGATAAGGGAAGTTGCCGTTCTAAGGATTATGGGAGCTAGTGAAGGCGATCTGAAAATTCAATTCGTTATCGAGTCGAGTGTAACCTGTATCATCGCGATCGGCCTGATAATCTTAATTTATCTTGGCCTTGAACCTTTCCTGCAAACAATGACTAACGGACATCTCCTGCCGCTAGTGCAGGATCCTACTTTAACCAACCTGATTATCGCGAGTATTTTTGGAGCTGGCGCTTTGACGGCGGCAATGATACCTTCCGTAGTTTTGTTGTCACAGAATTTTGGAGCTGGATTGCGAAATATCCATAGTACAAAAATTGGTAGCATGGGTTTGAGAAAGGCATTGGTAGTATTTCAGTTTGCCATATCTACCGTATTGATGATAAGCATCTTTGTCATCACCGGCCAACTGGAATTTTTGCAGACGAAAGATAAGGGCATCGATATGAGCAGTATCCTTGTAGTTAAATCGCCGATGGCAAAGGATACAACCTGGCTCGCGAAGCGAAAGATACTACAGCTCTTTAAGGATAGAGTTGCAGAATTACCAATGGTGATGGGAGTAAGCTCATCGACCGTTATTCCTGGTGAAGAATATCGACACGAAACGTTTTTGAGCTTCGGCGATGGCGGCGCCAAGGCACTGACGCATCAAAATGGAATTGACGAACATTTCTTCTCTTTATACAGGGCTCAGTTTATAGCAGGAGGTAATTTTATTCCGGATGCCAGGGCAAAAAACAGGACCAGTGTTATTTTGAACGAATCAGCAGCCAAAGCTCTTGGAATTTCTGATTTCGAGGCGGCGATTAATTCCAGGATTATCGATCATGAGGAGCCTGAAACACCTCTCGACCTGATCGGTATTGTAAAGGATTATCATCAGACATCGGTCAAGTATGAATTGAAGCCGATGGTGTTTAAGTACAATATTCAGCGGGGACATTGTTCGATAAAAATTCGAACGTCAGCGTCCGGCGGTAATGATTTCTCTGAGGGACTTGCCGAGATTAAACAAATATGGAGAGAGAGCTACCCGGATGCCTCATTCGATTATTTTTTCCTGGACGATGCTTTTGCCGCACAGGATTGGGAAGATCAATATTTTGGCAGGTTTTTTAAATATTTTACGGTGCTGTCAATTTTGATTTCATGCCTCGGATTGTTTGGTTTGTCGCTTTTGATTTCAACTAAGAGGCAAAGAGAAATCGGCGTTAGAAAAGTTTTTGGTGCTACAACCTTCGATGTCGTCGCGATATTTATGAAAGGTTACCTTGGAACGCTACTGGTGGCAGTGCTACTAGGCACACCGTTAGCTTACGCAATGATGGATATGTGGTTGCGCAATTATGCGTATCGAATTGAGGTAAGCATTGAATTGATAACCACGGCAATCTTAAGTCTCACAGCGATTTTTTTGTTCACAGTTTGTTTTCATACCATCAGGTCGTCGATGACGAACCCAGTGAATGTATTGAAGGACTAGTTGGAAATTAGAAAACTGAAAGTGGAAATTGTCACCTCTAATTTCTACTTTCTAATTTCTTCTTTCAATCCATCAGTCTACATAGTCCGCTACCTTCCCATCAGCCGAGAAAAACATCTTGCGCTCATCTTTCCCTTGCAAGTCTATTTCATAAATAACTTTTCCTTTGTCCTCGATCTTATCGGCATCATCGATTGTGTAGTCTTTGAAATCAGTTTTTATCTTTTGAGTGATTGCCTGGGGTAGTTCGCTTTTGGGAAAATCTTCTTTGTGCTTCGTTATATTACCATCCTTATCGATCCACAGGTCATGCTCACGAGAGCTGATTTCAAATTCAGCTTTGTATCCATCGCTTTTCTTTTCCCATCGTACCGGCCCGGCATTTGGGTACTTTGTCTTGAAAGCGGTCAAGGTTGATGAGGGGACTTCCTTTTCCGAAATGTCTTGCGATATTGCTGCGGTAGCTAAGCCTGCAACCAGCGCCAAAGTGAATATTGTTTTCATATGGGATGTTTTAATAGGGTACAAACTTAAAGTATAACTTTGGATGGGGAAAAAGGTTCCCCCAATCGCTAACACGGAGGTGGCGCCGGGGACATTAGGTATAAGGTATAAAGGTATAGGGTATAAGGACGCAACAAGACAAGGTGTTCGTTACGCGTAATCATGTTAATCAGCAGAAAAGACAATAAACACATTTGAACTATGGGGAAATTATTGTTGATCGCGATGACGCTTTTGTTTGTTGCCTGCGAGCAGCAGGCAGTACGAGATACTGAAGAAGATATTTCAAAGATTAAAGCATTGAGTGCAGCTCGCGCGAAAGCGTTCAATGAAGGTGACGCCAACATCATT
>JAEZBX010000237.1 GCA_023412765.1 Bacteroidota bacterium | reverse complement strand
TGGCAGGTGGACGTTGAGCGAATGCTGAAAAAGTAACAAAAATCGCGAGCAGTCCAGCAAATGTGAAGTTCATGTCAATTCAAATTCATTAAAACCCTAATTCCTTATCGATTCGGTAATCTCATCTTCGTTATAAAGGCTTATGGAATATTTTGAAGGAAAACTTCCAGGCACGCTGTATGATACCGTACCCGTTGCCAGCCATTCCGTAGCTCTTATCATAGTCGTTTGAAAACCTACGCAACGGTACGCTTGTGGGTACTTTTCGCCACGCCATAGATGCCCCATACTCGAATTGTAAACCCTGCCTTTGCCATACGATACTACCCACTCAACCGGCCATTGCTTTTTCGTACTTGTACTATCATATGCATAAGATAGTACTGTCAGATTCTCGGCTGTCCCGCGCGGAAAATAATAAACTTCTGTGCTGGCGGTCTGCCATTGGTCGGGATAATTCTTATTGATTGGATGTCGATTAAGAATCTGGACTAGTGCGTTAAAACGATCTCCATGTCCGGTTCCACTGCCTTCACCGGGAGGAATTCTGACTATCTGTTTTGTCTGATCGACTTCTAAAGCATATCCAAAAGATTTCTCTCGCCAGCCCAGACCTATCATTTGGTTATATTCTTCCCAATGAGGAAAAGCATTGTTCGCAGAATGGAGAACATATAATCCACCCCCATTCTTTACATATGATTCTAATGCTTTCTCTGCCTTTGCGGGCCATCGCAATTTCAGATCGTGAATGTTGTTTGTATTTTGAACTACCACATCATACTTTGTAAACTCAGGTGTCCAGCCTAGCCGTTGGTTGCTATCCAATGGAACCGACGATACATCCACTCGAAATTGTCCCCGGTGTTCCAAAATCCATTTTACAACTCTGGTAGTTTGTTTCCAGTCGTGATTGCTAAATCCATCAATAATTAAAACAGATATTGCTTTGTCCTTCTGTGCCAAAGCCTGCAAAGGAAACGCAATCAACACGAGTGTTGAACTGATATTAACAACGAAAGCCAAAGCGTGTCTCATTTAAAAAGCAGTTGGGCCGTTTCTGCAACGTACGTTTTAACATTCATCCAGGTGTGTCCTCCGGGTGTGATCAAACTTTTATAATTGACGTTCCTGGATTTCAGGTATTCAATGAATTCAATTGTCTGGTTGTAGAGAAAATCTTCATCGCCGACACTTACCCACAACAGTTTCAATTGCTTATTGGTATTCTCAGGATTTTGTCCAATGTGTTTGTAAGCAGTTTCCATTTCGTCAGTAGACAAGTAGGCACTGTAACAACAGATCCATGCGAACTTGTCCATATTGCCAAATGCTGTTCGCAAAGTTTGGCCTCCTCCCCGGGAGAAGCCACCGATGGCCCGACTGTTCCGATCTTTTAACACGCGATAGTTCTTTTCAACATAAGGAATCACGTTTGTAACAAGGTCAACTTCAAAAAGCTTAGCTCTCTTCATCGCGTCACCTCCTTCACGTGCCCTCAGATCTGCTGGCTTTGGCTTACCACTTTGTTCCGCTATTCGTGCCGCCGGATTTCCATAGGGCATAACTATGATCATTGGTTTAGCCTTACCTTCGCTGATCAGGTTATCCAGAATAAGGTTCGTGCGACCAACCTTAAAAAATGTTTCTTCAGTATCTGTCGTTCCACTGATCAGGTAAAAAACAGGATAGTGTTCATTAGTATTTTTATTATATCCTGGAGGCGTGTAAATCATGAATGAACCGGTGCTGCCTTCCACAGAGGGATAATATTCATAGGTGACTGTTCCGTGGGGAACTGATTTCAGAGCATGCACCAAAGCCTGCTCGGCAGGGACGTCCACCAAACTTGCTTTAAATCGTTCATTAGGAAAAAAAGCGACATTGGCCGGATCCATGACAGTAACTCCATCGACCTGAAAACTATATGGATAAATATCCGGCTTGATG
The DNA here is from genome assembly GCA_023412765.1 of Bacteroidota bacterium. Lineage (GTDB taxonomy): Bacteria > Bacteroidota > Bacteroidia > Cytophagales > Cyclobacteriaceae > Chryseolinea. The sequence continues at coordinate 2,619 of JAEZBX010000237.1, read as the reverse complement.
GGACCAACTGTTATGCTCCAGATTCCAAGCGAGTCTTTACTCATTTCCACTGGGCTTTTCTGAAACTGGCCGCTCAGTTTTACAATTTTTGCGCGCGGAGCCAGATATCGGAAAGTAACAGTCTTATCGGCGTGAACCTCTGGCGAAACAACAAAAGGTCCCCGGGGAGGTTGACAAAATCCGCTGACAGAAATCCAAAACATTGCTATGATCAACGCCACACCTGCAAATAATTTTTCGCGTATATCGAAAAGTCGTTTTAGATACTTCATTGATCTCGGTATTCTATTTAAAAAGTTTCTGTGCTATAGTTGACAAATACAATTTGCAATTCATCCAGGTGTGCCCACCGTCGGATATCATTGTTTCATGTTTGATCTTTTTTTCCTCTAGCACCTTTAGGTATTCAGCGATGACTGGATATAAACCGTCTTCTTTTCCTACGCCAATCCAGAATAGTTTTAAGCTTTGGTTAATGCCAGCGACATTTGAAAACGCAGCAGCGTTATTTCTATCGAACTCTTCTTTCAACATTCCGGGGGCAAATCCACATACCCAGCTGAACATGTTTGTATTGTTCAAGCCGATATATAATGTTTCGCCACCTCCTCCGGAGAATCCTGCAATCGCACGACTGTCTTTGTCACCTCTCACACGATAGTTTTGCTCTATAAACGGAAGTAGATTGCCGAGAAAATCTTTCTTGAACTCCTGCAGGTTGTCCCAGTTTCTCAGACTACCCGATGATTTACTTATAACAGGATAGGCACGTCCATAGGGCATAACGATGATCATGGGCTTCGCTTTACCCTGGGCAATCAAATTGTCAAGGATAATATTTGCGCGTCCGACTTTGGTCCATGTTTCTTCCGTGTCAGTTGTTCCATGAAGAAGATATAGTACCGGATATTTCGTCTTAAGATCTTTTTCATAACCTGGAGGAGTGTAGACTATGACAGGACGCGTGCCTAACTCGCGCGACTCATAGTAACGATATGAAAGTGTTCCGTGCGGAACATTCTGAATAGAATGTATCAGAGGAGTGTTTCCAGGTATTTCAACCAGGCTGCTTTGGAATCCTTCGTTTGGAAAAATATTTGAATTCCTTGGATCAGCTACGGAAACACCATCTACTATAAAATGATAGGGATAAATATCTGGTTTAACCGGGCCAACAGTGACAGTCCAAATGCCTAACGAGTCCCTTGTCATCGGAACATGCGCTTTTTCAGATTGTACACTGAGTTTGACCTCCTTTGACAATCGAGAGAGAAATCGAAAAGTAACTGTATTGTCTGCATTCACCTGTGGTGAAATTACAACTGGACCCCTGGGCGGTTGGCCAAATGAAACAACCGGAAGAAAAAGTATAAGCCATACCGTTGTGAATCGCATGTTATTTTGTTTTTCTATTTTAATTTAATCTTCCGGATGGCCCTGTCAATGGATCATTCAATGTATCTCATATACCGGTGTGATATGTTCTTGCCTGGGTTTTCGCGATATTTCAATAGCCTGCATTACGAGCTCATAAATCGACTCAAGTTCGAGATTCATCAAAGCAGCTACCTCCTGATAGCTGAATGCGCAGTATAGTTTCAGAAAGGAGGCTTCTCTTTGCAGGGGTGACAATTTAGGATCCTCTTCAACGCTATGGATATGCGCAACTTGAGGTGATGAAGGAAAACGATCGGTAGAAATGTGTTTCGAAAGGAGGTCCCTGAATCTTTTAAAAAGGCAGAAACGAAGTGTCGGACCTGGAACCAATAACTCGGGTTGACGGCCTAGATGGACCACTAAGTCCTGGATAACTTGCAAGACAATACGGGAATCGTCGCAGACATTCATTCCATATTTATAGAGCTTTTGCACATAACGATCATATACATGCGAAAGCCATAAATCACTCGAATGATGCAACTTTTTTCGACTTCTGTTCATACCTTCTTTATTTATGAAATGCAAATCCGAAGAAGCGAATAATAAGTGTTATTTTTACAATTATAATATGGGCCGATTAGAAAACCAAGAAAAATGTGCCATTCATACGATTGAATAACGATATGGGGCTTTTTGAGGCCTGGACGGTGCCTCGGAGAGTTCTTCGCTCTTATCCTTTGTTGGTGTTCTTCACCAACAAAATTACGGTGTCTCGTTTTGGTTTGTATGTGAAAGAAAAATCGTGAAGTAGGCTGCTCCTTTTCGATGAATAGAACTCACAGGCTTGACGTCGCTGCGCTTGTTGGTGAAGAACACCAACAAGGGCGTCGATTGTAGAAAGTCAGAGGGTTGGTTAAAACTTGCCGCGGGTTAAGCTAAATTTTTTGATTCCCTTTTTGGACAGTTCTTCGCTAACAGCCTTTGTTGGTGTTCTTCACCAACAAAACTACAGTCTCTCGTTTTGATTTGTATCTGAAAGAAAAATCCTGAAGTAGGCTATCCTTTTCGATGATGAAGTTCACGGGCTTAACGTCGCTGCGCTTGTTGGTGAAGAACACCAACAAGGGCGTCGATTGTAGAACCTTCCGCGGGCTTGGTTAAATTTGCGGCGGGTTAAGCTAAATTTTTTTATTCCCTTTTGAAAGTTATTCGCTATCAGCCTTTGTTGGTGTTCTTCAC